>DAOOGN010000047.1:0-31847 GCA_035415725.1 Anaerolineae bacterium
CATAGGGAATAAGTGGCTTCGTCAGGTTTACGAGCCTGAATAGATACAAAAATCATTGTTTTGCGCTGGACTTCACATCGCTCAATGGTATAGTACGTGGATCCAAGTTCAATCTGTTTCAGGAAAGAAGTGTGACAAACGTGAAAAAGAATCTCTGCTTAGCGCTGTTACTTGTTCTGGTCTTCGGCGCGCTGGCCTTACCCTCACGCCAGACCTTTGCCGCTCCACCCGCACCACTGACGCCCACCGTGGGCTACGCTGTGCAAATGGATGTTTCTCCGGCACTGCACGATATGCAGCCGTTGGCAGCCGAACCGCAGCCACTGTCCATCCCGGATGTTAACTTGCGTTTGCCCAAAGCCCTCCGATCGAACATCGTCGAGGGCGCGGACCCTGTCCTGCAAAGTGCAACCGGCCCCGCAGTCATGCCTGCGCCCCTCACGAGCTTTGATGGGCTGGGCAACATCAATGGCGTGCATCCCCCTGACACCCAGGGCGATATCGGTTACGATCCGGTCACCGGGACGAAATACTATGTCCAGTGGGTGAACCTCTCCTTCGCCGTGTGGGATGTGACCGGCACACCCACGCAAATCTATGGCCCGGTCAATGGCAACACGCTCTGGCAGGGCTTCGGCGGTCCGTGCCAGAATACGAACGACGGCGACCCTATCACGTTGTATGACCCGCTGTCCCATCGCTGGCTGATGAGTCAGTTCTCGGTCAACGGTCCGTACTATCAGTGCATCGCCATCTCGCAGACGGCGGATCCGACCGGCCCCTGGTATCGCTATGCCTTCCTGGTCAGTGCGACCAAGATGAATGATTATCCCAAATTCGGCGTCTGGCCGGATGGCTACTACATGACGGTGAACCAGTTCACTGGCGGCAGTTCATGGGGTGGGGCGGGAGTTTTCGTCTTCGAGCGTGACAAAATGCTCGTCGGCGACCCCACTGCATCGTTCCAATACTTTGATCTTTATTCGGTGAACTCAGATTTCGGTGGGATGTTGCCCTCTGATCTGGACGGCAGTACGTTGCCGCCGACCGGTTCACCTAACTACTTTATGGAAGTCGATGACAGCACGTGGATCGGGCCGAACGACGCCATGCGCCTCTGGGAGTTCCACGTTGATTGGGCCAATCCCAACAACACGACCTTTGGCCTCAACGGACAGCCAAACGCCGTGGTGAATGTGGCTTCGTGGACGCCGCTGTGTACCAGCACGCGCGCCTGTATCCCGCAACCGGGCACATCGGTCAAACTGGACGCCATCGGCGACCGGCTGATGTATCGGCTGGCCTACCGCAACTTCGGCGATCACGAGTCACTGGTCGTCAACCACACCGTTGATGCGGGTGGCAATGTCGCCGGTGTGCGCTGGTACGAGGTCCGCGACCCCGGCGGGTCGCCGGTGATTTATCAACAGAGTACCTACGCGCCGGATTCCACGCATCGCTGGATGGGCAGTGTGGCGATGGATGTTCAGGGCAATCTCGCCCTGGGCTACAGCGTGTCCAGCAGCAGTGTCTATCCCTCCGTGCGTTATGCCGGACGGCTGGCCGATGATCCCCTGGGGACATTGCCTCAGACCGAGACGTCATTGGTCGCCGGCACCGGCTACCAGACCAGCAGTTACAACCGCTGGGGGGACTACAGTATGATGGGCATCGATCCGGTGGATGACTGTACCTTCTGGTACACGCAGGAGTACCTGGCGACGTCCGGGTACGCCCCCTGGGTGACGCGCATCGGCTCCTTCCGCTTCCCGAACTGTACGTCTACTGAACCCGGCGTCTTGCGCGGCGTCGTGCACGACGCGACAACCCTCAACCCTGTCGACGGGGCGGCAGTGGAAGCCATATCCGAGGCGGGGAATACGGCGACCACCAGCGGGAGCGACGGCAGCTACGTCTTGCTCCTCGATCCCGGGGTGTATACCGTGACGGCTGCCGCTTACGGTTATTATCCCTCTACTCAAAGCGGCGTCGCTGTGAGCAGTAGTATGACGACCACCCTCGACGTATCCCTGACACCCGTACCCTCCTACGTCGTCTCCGGGACGGTCGCCGACGCGCAGACCGGTTGGCCGCTCTACGCGCGCATCCGCGTGCGCGGCGATCCTTACAATCCACCTGCGCCCAACGACGGCGTGTGGACCGACCCGGTCAGTGGCTATTACAGTCTGACGTTGATGGCAGAAACGGCCTACCATTTCGAGGTCGAAGCCTGGGTTCCCGGCTATCTGCCCGCCAGCATTGTCGTCGGACCCTTGACGGCCGATGAAACTGACGATATCGCGTTGTCTGTGAATGTCGTCGCCTGCACTGCACCGGGGTATGTTCTCAGCCGCGAGGGAATGACCGAAACGTTCAGTGCCGGTACCCTCCCCACCGGCTGGTCGCTGGTGGACAACGCCGGAACCGGCGTTCAATGGCGCTTCGACGACCCGAAGTCGCGCCGCAACTTGACCGGCGGTGTGGGCCCGTTCGCCATCATCGACAGCGACTACGCGGGAGCGAAAAATGTGGATGCTGTCTTACGCTCGCCGGTGATGGATTTCTCCGCCGAGACGACGGTGATCCTGGAATTCAACTATGATTTTCGCTGGTACAGTTACGGCGAGAACGAGGTCGCCGACGTGGATGTGAGTGTGAATGGCGGGACGACCTGGACGAACGTCTGGCGGCGCAGTGGCGCTAATGATCGCGGCCCTAAAACCGCCCGCGTTGACATTTCTGCGCTGGCGGCGGGTCAGGCCAATGTGCGCATCCGCTTCCACTACTATAATGCCAAATACGAATGGTGGTGGGAGGTGGATGACATTTTCGTTGGGAACGCGGTATGTGAACTGCCGGCCGGCGGCCTCATCGTGGGTGAGGTCTTCGATGCCAATACCGGGGGAGCCGTAGCGGCGACGGTGATCAACGACGCCGGCTATAGGAGCACGGCCACCGTGGCATCCGCCCCCGGCGACGGCGCGTTCTACACCCTCTTTGCGCCTGCCGGAACACGTACCTTGACTGCGACGGCCTCCGGCTACGCTCCGGCGCTGGTCACAACGACCGTGACGGCCGGCGCAGCGGTTGCCCGCGACATCTATCTCGATGCGGGACTGCTCGCGGTCGCGCCGGACGCTCTCGCATTGACGCTGGCCGCCGATGCGACGGCCACGCGCGTCATCACCCTCGGCAACAGCGGCGGCTACACCGCCGACTTTGCGGTGGAGGAGGTCAATGCGCCGTTCACTCCGGCAGTCGTCACCGGCCCGTTCGCCGGGTCGGTGCGTCGCGTCTCCCCGAAATACCTGCACGATCTCACGGCAGCCACCGTGCGCGAATATCGTCCCCCCAGCGTCCCCTTGCTGGATGCCGGGGAGGTCATCCAGACCTGGGAGAGCGGTCTGGTTTCTCCGTGGGGCGTGGCCTACGATACCGACGCCGACGTTCTCTGGTTGAGCGACACGCGCGTCGGCGGCGGCGAAGATCGCAACGTCAGTTACTCCCCCGCCGGCACGTCCACCGGAGAGTCTCTGGTGACCTCGCCGTGGGTTGCGGTTTTCGCGGCGGACATCGCCTACAATCCCGTGACGGGCAGGCTCTGGCAGGTCAATGTCGGCGGTGACAACTGCATCTACGAGTTGGACCCCACCGCTCAGATGGCGACCGGACGCTCACTCTGCCCACCCTTCGGCGTCTCCGAACGCGGTCTGGCCTATGACCCGACGACGGATACCTTCTACAGCGGCTCGTGGGATGACCAGATTATCTACCATTTCGACGCGAGCGGACGATTGCTGGATTCCAAAGACCTCAAGCTGAACATCGCCGGTCTGGCCTACAACCCTGCCACCCATCACTTGTTCATCATGTCCAGCGCGACGACCGGGCGCGATGTGTATGTGCTGGATGTTGACCATGGCTACAACATCCTCGGCGGCTTCGACATCGAGGGGCTGGGCGGTCTGGAACAGGCCGGCCTATCCATCGACTGCACCGGCGCGCTGTGGATGGTCAACCAGGTGACCGGGCGGGTGATCCAGGCCGCTTCCGGCGAGACGTCTGCCTGCGCCTGGGAAGAGATTGCCTGGCTGACGACGAACCCGCTGAGCGGCACGGTGGGGGTCGGCGGCGAGCAGGCCGTCGCTCTGAACTTCGACACGGCCGGCATGGCCGCCGGAACGTATCCCGTGCATGTGCATGTCGCCAACAGCACACCCTACGGCGCGTTGAATGTTCCCATCACCCTGACAGTGGTGCAGATGTACGACGTGCAGTTGACGCCATCCACTGCCGCGCGCGCCGGCCTCCCTGGCGCGCCGGTGATGTATCCTTTCAACGTGACGAATAGTGGAACGGAGGCGGATACCTTCACCGTGACGCTTTCCGGCGCCGAGTGGACGACGAATGTGGTACCGACGGTCGGTCCGCTGGCGGCGGGTGAAAGCGCTCCACTGACCCTGACCGTAACCGTGCCCGATGCGGCCTTGTGCGATGCGTTGGATACCCTGACGCTGACCGTCACCTCGCAAGGAGATCCCACCCGCGCCTCCGCGGCGACCGCGACAACATCCGCCGCTGCGGTCTATGGCATCCAGGCGCGTCTGACCGGAACGTCACTAACGGCGGACCCCGGTGCGGCGGTGAGCACCTCGTGGTGGGTGACGAATACCGGCAACTGCGTGGACACCTTCGCCCTGTACGCAGCAGGCATGTGGCCGGTGAATATCCTGGCGACGACGGGCGAGTTAGCCGTAGGCGCCGGCGTCGCCATTCCCGTGACCGTGACGGTCCCGGGTGGAGTGATGGCCGGGGACTACGACGTGGCGACATTGACGGCGACATCGCACGCGAACAGCGCCGTAACCGCAATGGCTGCGGTAACGACGACGGCGAACGCGGTGTACGGCGTGGCGCTGTCGCCGCAGACGGCGATGGTCAGCGCGGAACCCGGCGAAACGGCGGTCTACACACTGACCTTATCCAACACGGGCAACGCCGCCGATACCTACACCCTCGTCGAGGAGAGCGCGGCGTGGACGACGACGCTCGACCCACAAACAGCTTCCCTTGCTCCTGGCGAGGCACTCACCGTAACAGCGACTGTCGCGGTGCCGGTTGTAACGACGGTTTCCCTGGATACCGCGCACGTCATCGCATCCGGTACGGGCGTCACAGCGACCAGCGTGCTGACGACGGTGTTGGACTGTGTCGCCGTGGCCGGCG
The DNA here is from genome assembly GCA_035415725.1 of Anaerolineae bacterium. Lineage (GTDB taxonomy): Bacteria > Chloroflexota > Anaerolineae > B4-G1 > SLSP01 > DSWT01. Next base: position 5,227 of record DAOOGN010000047.1, read on the forward strand.
CGGACTTCATCTATACGCCGGCGCAGCCGTTATCCGGGCAGACGGTGACGTTCAGCGGAACGACCATGGCAGGCACGCCGCCCATCGTCTACACGTGGAATTTCGGCGACGGCGGCGCCACGGCAACCGGTGCGGTCGTCACGCACACCTTCCCCCTCCAGACCGCGATCCTGCCTTACCCCGTGGTGATGACGGCAACGAATGCGTGCGGCGTGGATGTGACAGAACAAATTGTCACGATACGTGTGTACCAGGTGTACTTGCCGATGGTCATCAGAACATCTGATTAGCTCAACTCACTTGGAAAAAGGGGAGACGCTCATCTGATTATGGTGTCTGAAGAGCTGTGGCCGGTCGCCGACCGCGCCACCGCAGGGGCGGGCGTGCTCCGAGACCGGCTCGAGCGTCTCCCCGTAATTTGCACGCTACTCCGTTCGCCGTCCCCTGTTGGGTGGGGGACGGCGAATACTCAACCTGGCCGGCGACGATAACTCGTGGCTGGTTACTCTTTACTTTATCCTGGAGGTTTTTATGCGCAGATGGTGGTTTTTACTCATAGGGGTGGGGGTGGCCCTGCTGGCTGCCCTGCCTGTGACCGCGAACAGCCCGGACGACGGGCAAGTCGTGCATATCCCCTTTACTTCGCCGGCGGAACTGGCGGAATTGGCGGCGCGTCTGGACATCTGGGAAGTGCACAAGGATGCCCAAAACCCCAATACCGGCTACGTGGTCGCTTACATTTCGGCGACGGAGGCGGCATGGCTGACCGCCGCCGGGATAGAAATCCAGCCGGTATCTGGACTGCCTCCGCAACCGGAGACGATTCCCGGCTTTGCCTGTTATCGCACTGTGGATGAAATCTACGCGCAGCTTGAGCAATGGGCGAACCTGTATCCTGGATTGACCCAGTTGTCGACCATCGGTCAGAGTTACGAAAGCCGTCCTTTGCGGGTGATGCGCCTGACCAACGAAGCGACCGGAACGAGCGGTAAACCGGTTTTCTTCCTGATGGCGAACATCCACGCGCGCGAATTGATCACGCCGGAGACGGCGCTGGCTTTTATGCAATATCTGCTGGAAAATTACGGCGTGGATCCAGACGTGACGTGGTTGCTGGATGAGCATCTGATCTACATCTTGACGACCGCCAACCCTGACGGCCACATCAAAAATGAGGCCGGTCAACCCTGGACCTACTGGCGTAAAAACACCCATCCCTACGGATCGTGCAGCCCTACTGACTACGGGGTGGACCTCAACCGCAACTCCAGTTTCCACTGGGGCGGGCCAGGCGCCAGCACGGACCCGTGTGACGAGACCTATCGCGGGCCTGCGCCGGCTTCCGAAAGTGAAACGGCGCGGATCGAAAGTTTCGTCGCCACCCTTTTCCCGGATCAGCGCGGCCCCAACGACACCGACCCCGCGCCCGATGACGCGACCGGCGTCTTTGTCAGCCTGCACAGCTACGCCAACCTGGTCCTCTGGCCCTGGGGCGACACGTACACCCCGGCGCCCAACGCCACACAATTGCAAATGCTTGGCCGACGGCTGGCATCCTTCAACGGGTATACCCCTGAGCAAGCCAGTGCACTGTATCCTACCAGCGGCGCAACGGACGATTGGGCTTACGGCGTACTGGGCGTGGCGGCGTATACGTTTGAGATGGGGGCGGATAGCGACGGTTTCTATCCGTCCTGCTCGCGCTACGAGGCGCTGATCGAGCCGACCGTCGACGCTCTGCTCTATGCTGCTAAAGTCGCGCGGACGCCCTATCTCACGTCGTTTGGCCCTCACGCGCTGAACGTCACCGTGACGCCGGCTTCGGTGTTGATCGGGCAGCCCATCACCGTTCAGGCGACGCTCAACGACGCCGACAGCAAGAACACGGGGCAGACGATTGTGGCGGCGGAGGTGTACCTGGGGACGCCGCCGTGGGATGGCGGCATTCCTACCCCGCTTTCTGCCGTCGATGGCGCTTTCGATGAGATAGAAGAAGCCGTGCAAGGCCAGGCGGCGACGGCAGGTCTGCCGCGCGGACGCCAGCTCGTCTACGTGCGCGGGCAAGATGCCAACGGCTTCTGGGGTCCAGTCTCCGCTGCCTTTGTGCAACTGGTGGACAGCAGTACGTTGGCCGGGACGGTCGTCGTCTCAGGGACGGCGGCCCCGCTATCCGGCGTGCAGATTACGGCAGACAGCGGCACGGCCGGCTATACCACCCATACCGATGCCGCCGGACAGTATACCCTGACCCTGTACGCCGGAACATACACCGTGACCGCTTCGCTGTTGGGGTACGCAAGCCGTACCGCCATCGTTTCTACCACCCTCGGCCAGACCGTTGTGCAAGACTTCGCCATGACGCGGTTGCCCTGGGGAACGCTGTCGTTGGCGGTGGCCGAGTTGGGGACGGCCCACCCGTTGACGGCGACTCTCCTCTTGGAAGGACGGGGCCTGAGTTGGACGGCGTCTCCCACGCTGACGCTGGAGTTGCCAGTGGATGTGTACACGTTCACCGCGACGGCGGCGGGGTATTGGCCGCGTTCTTACACTGTCGCCATCACCGCCGGCGCGCGGGTGACGCACACCTTCCGCCTGCAGCCGAAACCGGCGCTCCTGGTCGTGGATGACGACGCCGGAGCGTCCTACGAGACCTATCTCCTGCCGGCGTTGGATACGCTGGGGATTCCTTACGCGACGTGGACGGTAGCGACGCAAAGTTCACCGACGGCCCAACTCCTGGCGCCTTATGCGACCGTGTTCTGGTTCACCGGCGACGATGCCCTCAACAGCCTGACCCGCGCCGAACAGAACACGCTGTTGTCCTATCTCAATGCCGGCGGACGGCTTTTCGTGACCGGGCAGAACATCGGGATGGACATCAAGAACGACAACGGCGCTTTCTTCCGCGATGTCCTGCACGCTGCATTTATCCAGGACAATGCCGGTGTGACCGAAACCGTCGGCCTGGCGTTCTATAGCGGGCTGACTGTCACGCTTGCCGGGGGGAGCGGGGCGAACAATCAGACCAGCCCGGATGTGATCGCGCCCTACGACGCGGCAGCCACGCCGGTCTTCACCTATACCACCGGCGCGGCAGGATTGGCCGTAGATGATGGCGCGCGCCGCCTCATCTACCTCGCGTTTGGAGTGGAAGGCGTCGCCGACAGCGCGCAGCGCGCCGTCATTTTGCGCGATGGCCTGGCATGGTTAGATATAGCGCAACCTCCGGCGCGTCTGGATTTGACGTTGACGCCTCAGCCGCCGCGTGTGTCGCCGGAGATTCCTCTCACCTACACCCTCACCATGTTCAATGACAGCTTGTTGCCGATGACCGACGGCGTTTTGACCGTCACCTTGCCTGCCTCGGTCACGGTGCGCTCTCCTTCGCCGGCCCCGGCGACCCTCACGGCGGGGATGCTGATCTGGCGCGACCTGGCGTTGGACTCCGAAGCGGCGCGGGATTTTACGTGGACGGTCGTGATCCCGGAGGAAGCAGCACTGGATACGTTCACCTCCCGTGTGACCGCCTCCTGGCCGGGTCTGACGGCGCCGGCAGAGCTAGAGCTAACCGCGTCGGTGGTCAATTCCTATTCCCTGGAATTAGCGCCGCCAGTCTCGTATCAGACCGGGCGGCCTGGAGAAACGGCGTCTCATCACCTGACTGTGACCAATACGGGAACGCTGCCGGCGACGGTCATCTTGACGCTGCCGGCGACCCTCTGGCCGGCGCAAATCGTCCCCACGCGAATGACCTTGCCGGCCGGCGACGTTGCCCCGCTGACGGTGACGGTGACGATCCCTGCATCTGGAACCCTGCTGGATGCAGCCCCGTATACGTTTACCGTGACTACCGCCGTCCTTGAAGCGCCTTCTGTGCAGGCGCAGGCCGTGCTGATGACGGCTCTTGAGCCGCCGCTCGTCTACGTCTACCTGCCCCTGGTTTTGCGCGCTCCATAGGGTGAATTGCCCATTCGTCTGTGCCCGCCGTTTAGGTTGGCGATGGCACAGTCAGAGACCGGCCATCGCGTGGCGGAGCCCTCCACTGTTTGGGGGCAGAGGACTGCGCGGGCCGGCCTCCGGGACTTGGTCGAAAAATGTCAATCAGTGTCCTCCAGACCGGGAGAACCATGAATCGATTCTACCGCATTGTTTTGTGCGTTGTACTGTTGCTCGGCCTGTCCGGCGCGCCGTCCACCTCACTGCGCGCCGCGCCGGATAAAATCGCTCCGTGGGTACTCGAGCACACTGCCGACGGTGCGGAAGCCGAGTTCCTCGTCGTTCTGGCGGCGCAAGCCGAGCTCAACGGCGCGGCGCAGTTGACGACGAAAGCTGCCAAAGGTCGCTACGTCTACGAGACGCTGTGGCGCACGGCGCAGGCCTCGCAAGCGCCGTTGCTCGCGTGGCTTAGGGCGCGCGGTGTGCCGCATCGCGCCTACTACATCGTCAACCTCATCTGGGTGCAAGGGGACGCCGACCTGGCGTGGGCGTTGGCGGCGCGGCCCGACGTCGCGCGCATCGAGGGCAATCCGCGTATCCACAATGTGCTGCCACAGCCGGCGCGCCCGCTCGATATGCTTATGACACTGGCCCCTACCGGCATCGAATCCAACATCACCTACGTGCGCGCGCCGGAAGTCTGGGCGATGGGGTACACCGGGCAGGGCATCGTCGTGGGCGGGCAGGATACCGGCTACGACTGGACGCATCCGGCGCTCAAGCCCCATTATCGCGGCTGGAACGGCGTGACGGCGGATCACGACTACAACTGGCATGACGCCATTCACAGCGGCGGCGGCTCCTGCGGCGCGGATTCGCCGGCGCCATGCGATGACTACGACCACGGCACGCACACGATGGGCACCATCGTCGGCGACGACGACGGAACGAATCAGATCGGCATGGCGCCCGGGGCGCAATGGATCGGCTGTCGCAATATGGACGTGGGGGTGGGCACGCCGGCGACGTACCTGGAGTGCTTCGAGTTCTTCCTCGCGCCATACCCTGTGGGGGGGACGCCGGCTCAGGGCGATCCGAGCCAGGCGCCCGACGTGACCAACAACTCGTGGACGTGTCCCTCCAACGAAGGCTGCTCGTGGAGCACGCTGCAAGACGCCGTCGAAGTGCAACGCGCGGCGGGCATTATGACCGTCGTTTCGGCAGGCAACTATGGTGCGGAAGGTTGTTCGTCAGTGTGCGAACCGCCCGCGATTTATGCGGCTGCGTACACCGTGGGCGCGCTGAACACCGGCACAGACACCATCGCCTCGCTGAGCAGTCGCGGCCCGGTGACGGTGGACGGCAGCAACCGCCGCAAGCCTGACATCACTGCGCCGGGCACGAGTGTCCGCTCGTGTATCCTCAACGGCGGCTACGGCTCGAAGAGCGGCACGTCAATGGCTGCGCCACACGTCGCCGGAGCGGTAGCGCTGCTATGGTCGGCGGTGCCGGCGCTCAAGAACCAGATCGCAGCGACAGAGCAACTGCTCAACGAGAATGCGTTTCACATCGCTTCGACCGCGTGTAGCAGCAATGGCTGGCCGAACAACACCTATGGCTACGGGCGGCTGGACATCAAGGCGGCGGTGGATGCGGCGCTTTCTCCGCTTGAATATGGCGTCACTCTCACGCCGACGGTACTTGGGCAGCACGGCGCGCCGGGCCAGGCAATCAACACTGCTTTCCACCTCACCAACACCGGCACTATAACGGACAACTTCGCGGTCACGCTGACGGGTGCACACTGGCAGACGACTGCGCCGGCGAAAATCGGACCGTTGCCTGCCGGGGCGACAGCGTCACTGCCAGTGACGGTCACGGTGCCTACAGCGGCGTTGTATGGAGCGGCGGACACGGTCACGGTGACGGTAGCATCGGCGGGCGATCCCACCTACAGCGCGCAGGCCACCCTCCACACGACGGCGGATGCGGTGTACGGGGTGCAGCTCTGGCCACCGGAGATCGAGTCCAACGGCGCGGTGGGCAAGACGGTCGTGTACACCCTCACGCTGACCAACGCCGGCAATATCGCGGATGTGTACAGCCTGACCCTTTCCGATGCGACGTGGCCGACGACGTTGACGCCGACGCTGGCGACGTTAGCGCCGGGAGCGACCGCGCCGGTCACAGCGCTGGTGGCGGTCCCCTGGGATGTATTCACCGGCATCACCGATACAGCGCGCCTCACAGCAGTCGGTACCGGCGTCGCCGCGTACAGCGACCTGACGACTGTAGCATGGGCGGGGGCCTGCTTGCCTTTGGGGGGCGTGGACTTTAGCTATGAACCGGCGCAGCCTATAGCGGGACAGGCGCTCACTTTTACGGGATGGGTCGAAATGGGCACACCGCCGGTTGATTACACGTGGGATTTTGGGGATGACAGCGTGCTCGCCCACGGACAGAGCGTCACGCACATTTTCCCGGCGAGTACCGTGACACTGCCATACACTGTTGTGATGACGGCAACGAATCCTTGCAGCGAGGAGATGGCACAGCGCGTCGTGGCCGTCATGGGACTGCATCGGCTTTATCTGCCGCTCGTCGTTAAGTCGACAGGAACCGTGCTTTTGCCTTAGTCCCCGCCCGAACTTGGCTCAACCGCCGCAAGCTGTGGCCGGTCTCCGTCAGAGACTGGCCCGAGCGGGAAAGATTCACCATTCGCCCCTGCGCTCATTCACTCGCTCGCGGCGTCGTCTTGCAATCGTGGTCCGTTTTGGGATGGATATCGAGCACTTCTTCGACGTACAATACACGCTGGTATGAGCCTAGCCGTCCATACTGTCCTTTACGGCTGACGTCGCCGCGCAAGCGGACGTAGACCTGCTCGTAGGGTTTCTGGGCGATGTGGGCATAGTTCTCCTGGAGTTTTTCGGCAGTTTGGCTGAATCCTTTGCTTTTCACCCACCAGGTTTCCTTGGAGTTGCAAGGGGTGAAGCTACTTCCTCCCCGTCCGAAAATGACGTACCCCTCCCAGATGCCGCTTTCCAAAAAGCGACCTACAGCGGCAAACATACATACGCCGAGCCAGGCTAAGGCGATGATCCCGTGCATTGTAACGTCGCTCCTTCTTTGGTTTTGTCGGGTCGCAAGTTATCAACTCGCGCTACATTTTCAGCATTAGGTTACCACTTCTACGGCGGATTGTCAATCATGGCAGCGCTGCTAGAACGCTTGTTCCGGCACGCGGCGTGGAATTATGATATAATAGTCTGTTGCAATGCTGAAAGATGGGAGTGGGTATGAGGAGTGAAAAACTGATCGTGCGCGGCGCGCGGGAACACAATCTCAAAAATATTACAGTCGAGATTCCCAAGAATAAGCTGGTGGTGATTACGGGACTGTCGGGGTCGGGGAAGTCATCCCTGGCGTTCGACACGATCTTTGCCGAAGGACAACGCCGCTATATTGAGTCCCTGAGTGCCTACGCCCGGCAATTCCTGGGGCAGATGAACAAGCCGGATGTGGACTCGATTGAGGGCCTGAGTCCGGCGATTGCCATTGACCAGAAGGGTATATCTCATAACCCTCGTTCGACGGTGGGGACGGTCACCGAGATCTATGACTATTTGCGTCTGCTGTATGCCCGCATCGGCATTCCTCATTGCCCGGATTGCGGGCGACCGGTGACCCGCCAGAGCGCTCAGGAGATCGTGGACGCGATCCTGGCGATGCCGCCCCAGACACGCTTGCAGGTGCTCGCGCCGCTCGTGCGGGGCCGCAAGGGTCATCATCGTCCCACCTTCGATGAGGCGCGCAAGTTGGGTTTTGTGCGCGTGCGTGTGGATCGGACGGTCTACGAGTTGGAAGACGTCCCGGAACTGGATCGCTACAAAATCCACGACATCGAGGCAGTCGTGGACCGTTTGGTTGTCCCCGATGCTGCCGAAAAACATCTGCAAACCTACCGCGATTTCGTCAGCCGCGTGACCGACTCGGTCGAAACTTCACTGCGCCTGGGGGAAGGGGTGCTGATCGTGAATGTCGTCCGCGCGTCGCAACCTGAGATCCAACCTGAAGGCGATGTGCTCTTTTCGGAAAAGCTGGCGTGCCCCGTTTGTGGACGAAGTTTGCCGGAGATCGAACCACGCACGTTCTCCTTCAACAGCCCCCACGGCGCATGTCCGATATGTCAGGGGTTGGGGTACAAGCTGGCGCTGGATCCCACTCTCATTGTCCCGAACCAGAACAAGTCAATAGCTGAAGGCGCTATCGTCACCGGCCTGGGAGAGAGTAGGGATGGCCACCAGGCGAAGATCATGGAGGGGGTGATGGAATACTACGGTATTGCCCCGGACAAACCCTGGTCGGCCTTAACCGAGGCGCAGCGCCACATTATATTGTACGGAAGCGGGCAGGAAGCGATTCCTGTTTATTACGAAGGCTCTAACGGCGTCTGGGCCGGCGCGCGCAAGTACGAAGGAATTATCCCTGAGTTGCAGCGCCGTTATGATGAGTCTACCTCTGATTACATTCGTGAGAAGATCGAAGAGGTGATGAGCCAGACGCCTTGCACTGCCTGCCAGGGAACCCGTCTCAACGAGGTCGCGCGCGCGGTCACGGTGCTAGGGCAGCCCATCTACGAACTCACCCGCTGGCCCGTGTTGAAGCTGCAAAGCTGGGTAGAAACCTTGATCAATGGCCATGGGCTGACGGCGAAGGAGTACGCCATCGCCGAACGCGCGCTGAAGGAGATCGACAACCGGATCACCTTCATGGTGAACGTAGGATTGGATTACCTGAGCCTCGACCGGGCGGCGGCGACGCTTTCCGGCGGCGAGGCGCAGCGCATCCGCCTGGCGACGCAGGTAGGGTCGCGGCTTACCGGTGTACTCTATGTGCTGGATGAACCGAGTATTGGACTGCACCAGCGCGACACGGCCCGCCTGATCCATACGCTCCAGGAGATGCGCGACCTGGGCAATACGGTGCTCGTGGTTGAACACGACGACGAAACCATCCGCGCCGCCGATTGGATCGTCGATCTTGGGCCGGGGGCGGGTGAACACGGTGGCGAGGTGGTGGCGGAAGGAACGCTGGACGAGATTCTTGTGCATCCAACGTCGTACACGGGCGCGTATCTCTCCGGTCGCCGGTGCATCCCGGTGCCGCAGCAGCGCCGGCAGGGCAATGGCAAGGCGTTGATGGTACGCGGTGCGCGCCGGCACAATCTCAAGAACCTCGACGTGCGTTTCCCGCTGGGGCTGTTTATATGCGTGACCGGCGTTTCGGGATCGGGCAAGAGCAGCCTGGTCGTGGAGACGCTCTACACCAATCTGCTACAGCGTCTTGACGGCTCCCGCATCCCGGCCGGCGACTGCGATGGTCTGGAGGGAGTGGAGTACATCGACAAGGTCATCAACATTGATCAATCGCCGATTGGACGGACGCCGCGCTCTAACCCGGCGACGTACACAGGGGCTTTTGATCCCATCCGCTCGTTGTTTGCGGAACTGCCGGAATCCAAGATTCGCGGCTACAACGCCGGGCGGTTTTCGTTCAACGTCAAGGGGGGACGCTGCGAGGCCTGCCAGGGGCAGGGGACGTTGCGCATCGAGATGCAATTCCTGCCGGAGGTCTATGTGCCGTGCGATGTGTGTCACGGGACGCGCTACAACCGCGAGACGCTCCAGGTGCGCTACAAGGAGAAGAATATCGCCGAGGTGCTGGATATGACGGTGACGGAGGCCGTGGACTTCTTCGCGGCGATTCCTGCTCTGGTGCACAAGCTCGAAACGCTCTGTGATGTGGGCCTCGGCTACATCCGCCTGGGGCAGTCGGCGACGACGCTCTCCGGCGGCGAGGCGCAACGCATCAAGCTGGCGAAGGAACTGTCGCGGCGGGCGACGGGGCGCACGTTGTACATCCTGGACGAACCCACGGTGGGTCTGCACGCCGCCGACGTGGACAAGTTGATCACCGTCTTGCAACGCCTGGCGGACGCGGGCAACACCATCCTGGTCATCGAGCACAACCCGGACGTGATCAAAGTCGCGGACTGGATCATCGACATGGGACCGGAGGGCGGCGATGCCGGCGGGGAACTCATCGTCGAAGGCACGCCGGAGGAGGTTGCGCAGTCGGCGTTATCGTACACGGGGCAATATCTCAGGCGCTGGTTGAAAGAGGCGTCAGTGGGGGGGTAAGTGGCTGCGTTGTGTAACTCGAAATCCATGCTATATTCCTTGTCAGTGCCTTTCACTGACAACTTGTCCGCGAATATCTCACTTCTGGAGGTAAATTTCTTATGACAAAAATTGCTTTTATCGGCGCCGGTAGTTTTGGCTTCACCCGCAGTCTGGTGCGCGACATTCTCACCTTCCCCTTGCTGGAAGATGCGACGCTGGCGTTAATGGACATCGACGCCGAACGGCTGGATTTCATCAGCCGGGCGGTGAACCGCATCGTGACCGAGGGCCAGCGCCCCGCCACGGTGATGGCGACGATGAATCGCGCCGAAGCACTGGAAGGCGCCGACGCCGTCATCGTCACGATTCTGGCGGGCGGCGTGGACGTGTGGCAGCACGACATCCTCATCCCCAAGAAATACGGCGTGGACATCAACGTCGGCGACACGCGCGGCCCGTCGGGCATCTTCCGCGCGCTGCGCACCATCCCGGTGATGCTGGACATCGTCAAAGATATGGAGAAGTATTGCCCCACGGCCACTATGCTCAACTACACCAATCCCATGGCGATGTTGTGCCGCGCGATGCAGCGCGAGTCCTTCATCCGCTTGACCGGCCTGTGTCACAGTGTGCAGGGGACGGCGTTCATGCTCGCCCGCTGGATTGGCGCGCCGCTGGATGAGATCACCTACACCTGCGCCGGCATCAATCACCTGGCGTGGTACATCAAATATGAGTGGAACGGCGTGGATGCCTACCCGCTCATCCGTAAGGCCATCACCGAAGACCCGGACATCTACAACGAGGAGCAGGTGCGCAACGAGATGTTCCTGCACCTCGATTACTATGTCACCGAATCCAGCGGTCACAACTCCGAGTACAACTGGTGGTTCCGCAAACGGCCCGACCTCATCGAGAAGTACTGCACGCATGGCACGGGCTGGAATCCCGGCCATTATGCTTACATCCTCAACGAGTACCGCCAGCGCGAAAGCGACTGGAAGGACGGCATCCTCGCGTGGCTGGCGCAGGAGCAGATCGATCTCGAACGCGGCCACGAGTACGCCTCGTACATCATCAACGCGCTGCAGGGCGGTGAAATCTTCCAGTTCAACGGCAACGTTCCCAACACCGGCCTGATCACCAACCTGCCCAACGACGTATGCGTCGAAGTCCCCGTCTACGTGGACAAGGGCGGCCTGCACCCGGTCCATGTCGGCGCCCTGCCGCGTCAGGTGGCCCCGCTGAACCAGGTTGTCGTCGCCACCGAGGAGATGGCTGTCGAGGCGGCGCTCACCGGCGACCCGCACCTCGTCTTCCACGCCATCGCCAGCGACCCGCTGACCGCCGCCGTGCTTTCCCTGGCGGAAATCAAGGCCATGGTCAACGAGATGTTGGCGCAGAACAGGGATTATCTGCCGCAGTTCAAGCATTTTGAGGCATAGAAAAGAGTGTAGAACGATTTGCAAATCGCCCTCCCAGGCTCGGAACCAGTAGGGCGATTTGCTTCCAATGGGAGGGGCCATGGGTAAAATTTTGGTCCTCTACGACAGTAAAACCGGCAACACGGCGCAGATGGCAGAATACGTAGCCGAGGGCGCGCGCCAGGTTGCCGGCAGCGAAGTGCGCTTGCTCCGCGTGGACGATGCGACAAGCGCGGATGCGCTCTGGGCCGATGGCATCGCCTGCGGGGCGCCGACCTGCGTGGGTCTCACCTCATGGAAGATGAAGAAGTTCTGGGACGATATCTCCCATCCTACGTGGGGACAGATGGACGGCAAAATCGGTTGCGCGTTCTCCACATCCGGTGGATGGGGCGGCGGCGCGGAACTCACCTGCATGTCCATTCTCACGATGATGATGAATGTGGGGATGCTCACCTTCGGCGTCACCGACTACACCGGCGACCGATTCACGCTGCACTACGGCGCCGTGACGGCGGGCCGGCCCCGTGAGGACAAAGAAATCGAGGCCGCGCGGCGGCTCGGCCAGCGCCTGGCGCAGTGGGTGGCGGTGTATGTCGATGGGCGGGCGGAACTGCGGCCTGGGCCGATGAAGACGCGGGCGTGAGCATGGTCGTCAGGTTCTCAATCTCACCCGAATGGCTGGCATCAGACGATAACCACGGACTCACGCACCTCCTGCGCCGGCTGCCGCTGACCGCGGATCTGGCGCTCCGCTCCAAGCCTGGCTAACGGGTGTGGAATTTTGGCCTCGATGTACTAGCCGTGGGGCGTTTGGCCCTCGGTCGGTCAGTTGCTCTCTCGCCGTTCCGCTGTATACTCTCGCTTCATGACACTCGAAGAATTGACCGCTGCGATGAATAAGTTCGTTGAGGCGATGGGTTGGTATCGTGATGACTCACCGTTTGTGCAGTCGCCGCGCAACATCGCCATTTCGCTGTCGCTCGAGGCCGCGGAGGTGCTGGAGCATTTCCAATGGGGCGAGGACGCCGTCCCCGAGGCGCTGGCCGAGGAGCTGGCGGACGTCGCGCTTTATCTGCTGCAACTGGCTTACCTCACCGGCATCGATTTGGAGCAGGCCATCGTGGACAAACTCGCGGTAAACTATCGCCGCTTCGGACCAGATCAAGGATGAGGGGACATTTCGTTAGCGGATCGAGTGGATGAAGCAGATTTTGAACCGCGAGTCACGCAAATCCGCGCTCATTTCTTGCGAGATGCGTGTAGATGAGCGAGATTCAGTGGATCTAATCTTGCCTGGTCTGGATCGCCAGATCCAGACCTGCACGGGAGCAATTTGTGATCTATTGAGATTTGCGGTTTATTTTCAACGAACAGGGAGCATCATGGCAGACTTTTTGACTTCTCAAAGCGAGGACTTTTCCAAGTGGTACAACGAGATCGTGCAGATGGCCGATTTGGCCGATTATTCGCCCGTGCGCGGCTGCATGGTCATCAAACCCTACGGCTATACGCTCTGGGAGAACATCCACGATGCGTTGGACCGCCGTTTCAAGGCGACAGGGCATGTCAATGCCTATTTCCCCCTTTTCATCCCGGAGAGCTTCTTGCAGAAGGAGGCCGAGCACGTGGAAGGCTTCTCGCCGGAGCTGGCGGTCGTCACCATTGGCGGGGGCAGCGAATTGGAGGAGCGGTTGATCGTGCGTCCCACCTCGGAGACGATCATCGGCCACATGTACGCCAGGTGGATTCAGTCGTACCGCGACCTGCCGTTGCTCATCAACCAGTGGGCCAACGTGGTGCGGTGGGAGATGCGCACGCGCCTGTTCCTGCGGACGACGGAGTTCCTCTGGCAGGAAGGCCACACGGCGCACGCCACCGCTGACGAGGCGATGGAGGAGACGATGCGGATGCTCGGCGTCTACGCCGACTTGGCGACGAACGAAGCCGCCATTCCCGTGATCCCCGGTCGCAAAAGCGAGAGCGAGAAGTTTGCCGGAGCCGTCGCCAGCTACACCATCGAGGCGATGATGAAGGACGGCAAGGCACTGCAATCCGGCACCAGTCACTTCCTGGGACAGAATTTCGCGCGAGCCTTCGACATCAAGTTCCTCGACGAGAACAACGTGCAGCAACTCGCCTGGACGACCTCGTGGGGGATGAGCACGCGGATGGTCGGCGCGATTGTGATGACGCACGGTGATGATCAGGGCCTCGTACTGCCGCCGCGCCTTGCGCCGCTCCAGGTCGTCATCGTGCCGATCTGGCGCAAGGACGAGGAACGCGCGGCGGTGTTGGAGGCAGCGCAGCAGTTGCACGCGCGCTTGAAGGAGACTCTGCGCGTCGAGTTGGATGTCCGCGAGGGGTTCACCGCCGGATGGAAGTTCAACGATTGGGAGATGCGCGGCGTCCCCCTGCGGATCGAGATCGGGCCGCGCGACGTGCTGAACCGGCAGGTGATGCTGGCCCGGCGCGACATCCCCGGACGTGAAGGCAAGATGCCCGCGGCGTGGGACGGCCTGGAAACCACCGTTGCCGCGATGCTGACGACGATCCAACAGGCGATCTACCAGAAGGCGCTCGACTTCCGCGAGAGCCACACGTGGGACGTGCGCACCTACGACGAACTCAAAGAGGTCGTGGAGAGCGGCTTCGCCCGCGCCTGGTGGGCCGGCGATGCCGGGGACGAGGCGCGCATCAAAGAGGAAACGAAGGCCACCGTGCGCTGCATTCCCACCGCGCAGCCCGGCGGCAGTGGGATGTGCGTCTATACTGGCAAACCCGCCACCGAAGTCGCCATCTTCGGCAGGGCGTACTGACTTCTTTCATCAGCAGATTGAGCGTCAGCAGATTGAGCAGATGAAGCCCTGAAAGATTGTAACCGTGGGAAGTATAGCATCGATCTCGGCGCTCTCGGCGGTAGAAGCCCCACATTGTGGTGTTCAATATCATCCTGATGAGTACATTTTCTGATACATTAGATTAGCGCGATTCGCGGTTTGTTTCCAAGACTTTGGACTCATCCAAGGAGGGCAAGATGTTTCAGGCAGCCGACCGGGTATTGGTGGGAGTGATGAGCAGGCCGCGCGACTTTCAGGTGGCCCGCGACGAAGGGTGGTACCGCGTCCCTGCCGCCCACGCGCCGGCGTCCACCACCGACGCCGCGGTCCTGGCCTTCTACTTCACTACGGCCTTTACGGCGGAGCGCTGGGCCATCCACTGGTACGCGGAAGTGCGCGGGCATGAGCTGGTGCGGCGGCGCGACCTGTTTCCCGACGAGGCCGACCATCCCCGTGCCGACGACCGCTACTACAAGCTGCAAATCGGCCCGCTCATCCGCCGCGACCCGCCGATCCCCAGCCTGCGCTGGCGGCGGGTGACGTTCATCGAGAGTACGTGGGATCGTTTCACCGCCGCCGAGGAGATCAACGACCTGTATGTCTCCGGCGCGGATGGCCTTTACGTAACGCTCAAGGAAAGCGGTTTTTTCCCCGAAGTGGATTATCTCATCCGCGAGGGTGACAGCGAGTATTGCGTCGATCTGGTGGTGCCATGCCGTGAGGGTGTTGTGGCCGTCGTGTTGGGCGATGGCCCCGCGCCTGCCGGTGCACTGCGCACTGCCGATCCCGCTGCGGTGCGTGCGGCGGTGGCGCGTTTGGGCGGAGTGCAGTCACCGCCGCGTGTTGCCGAACCTACGCCCCGGCGCCGCGGATAAAAATTGCCACGACGGTCAACACGAATGTCGACCCATTTCATACATCTGACGTCTCACCTGTGGGTGACGCAGAGCGCGCTTTTTGCTACGAACAGTGGCGTTTTTCTGGCTGACGACGAGGCCTGCCTGGTCGATCCGGGCATCGCGCCGGAGACGAGCACGGACATCGCCCGCTTTGTGACCGAACAGGGTGCGACGCCGCGGGCGATTGTCCTCACCCACGCGCACTGGGATCACGTGATGGGACCGGAACACTTCCCCGGCGTGCCGGTCATCGCGCATGCTGATTATCGGCGCATCCGGCGCGAGCATGGCGAAGATTTACAGCGGCAAGTCGCGGCCTGGGAGGCACAGGCCCACGTCTGTCGCACGCGCCCCTTCGTGCTGCCTCAGCCCACGTATGCTTTCGATACCGCGTTAACACTCACCCTCGGCAACGCCCGCCTGCGTCTTGTCCATGCGCCGGGCCACGCGCCGGATCAGTGTATCGCCTATCACGTGGAGGAAGCCCTGCTCTGGGCTGCCGATATGCTCAGCGATGTCGAAATCCCCTTCGTCCACAGCCTGACCGCCTACGAGCAAACCCTGGCGCATCTGGCGACATTGGACCTCCGGGTGTTGGTCCCCGGTCACGGCGCACCCACGACGGACGCGGATGAGATTCGGCGGCGGCTGATGGCGGATCGCGCCTACCTGGCGGAACTGCGGGAGCGGGTCGCTGCGGCAGTAGCGGCGGGGCAAACGTTGGCCGAGACTGTCGTCGCGTGCGCCGCTATGCCGCTGCCCCGTCCGGCCAACGATCCCACTCCGCACACGTGGAACGTGGAGAGCGCCTATGCGGAATTGGGCGGGTGTGTGGAGGAGCCGGTAGGGTGGGAGCGCGAATGGTCGGCGTGATCAGCAATGTATGAGGTGAATGGATGCCGCCTTTGACGACGCACTTGGTGGTTGCGGAGCGGGTTTTCCCGCATTTAGAACCGTTTGGCGCCGCCGAGTACGGTGCGTTCTTGACGGGCAATCTTGTGGTGGATGTGAACGGCTTCACGTCTGTCTCACGGCGTACCACCCATTTCGTGGGCCGCTTTGACGAGGACGGTGAGGCCGCGTTTACCGCTAGCTGCGCGAATTTCCTCAAACAACGCGGACGCCTGTTGTCACGTCCCTGGGTTGAGCTGACGCCGGAAGAGCGCGCTTTCGTCGCCGGCTATCTCTGTCACCTGGCGGCGGACGAACTGTGGAAGGCGATGAGCGCGCGACTGCAACAAGCGTGGGGGTTGAATTCGCCGGAAGATATGCCCGTGCCGCCTGCCGTGGTCTTGACGGCGTTCAGCGTGGCGAGCCACGCGCTGTTCGTGGATTTCGCTGCCGTCGCTGCTGCACTTGACACAGCGCCGTTGCCTGATGTGTTCACCCACGTCGCCCACGCCGATTTTTTGCGCATGTGGGACATCGTGCATCAGCCGCTGTTGCAAGGGAATTCACCGGAGTCGTTCTTCGAGATGCTGGCGCGTAGTGGGCAGGATGCTGCCGAACTACAGAAGGTCCGCGAGCAGCACGCCTGCCATTGGGACGCGGCCATGGCGTTGGTCGAGCAGGTCGGCGGCGTGGAAGCCTTTGTCACGGAAGCCGCTGAGCGTGCGCTCGAAATCCTGCCTGATCTGTGGCGTAAAAGTATAACTTCGTGAAAGCTGTGGCCGGCCTCCGACCGTGCCACCGCAGTCCCAGGTGTGGGCGGGCTACAGACGCTTTGAACGGGAGTGTGTTGTGACGGAGTTATCTTTAGAGCGCGTGCAGGCTTATCGTGCGCGGACGTATCATCTGCTGCCGCAACGACGTCTGGACTCGGCGGAAGAGGCCGTAGCGTTTGTCGAAGAACGCGGGTTCGTTACTTTCTGGCCGATCAAGGGTGTGGAGATGCCAAGCCTGTGGGGCGCCGCCGCCGGAGACCGTCCGGTCGCCGACGAGCACGACGATCCTGGACACAAGACGTGGGATTGGAAGGATACGGCGCTGGGCAAGAAATGGTGGTACTACGCCAAAGTGCTGCGCAAGAAGGCGACGATGATTGCACTGGATGTCGTCCCGTATTTCTACGCCCTCAGCGAGAACTACGGCGCTCCCGAAGAGGATTACCTCGATCAGTACCGCCGTGGCGCGATGACGCAGGAAGCCAAAGCCATCTACGAGGCATTGCTGCGCGAGGGGCCGTCGCATACTATCGCGCTGCGCACTATGACTTTTATGACGACATCGGAAATGGGGTATCGCTTCAACCGGGCGCTGGATGAACTCCAGGCCGATTTCAAAATCCTGCCGGTGGGTGTGGCGCAGGCCGGCACGTGGAACTACGCTTTCATCTATGACTGCGTTCACCGCCATTATCCTGACCTGCCCGAACGCGCGGGCGCCATCAAGATCAGCACGGCGCAGCGGAAACTCGTCGAGTTGTACTTCCGCTCCGTGGGTGCCGCGCAGCTCGGCGCTGTGGCGAAAGTCTTCCAATGGCCCTCCCAAGACGTGGCGAAGGCAGTGTCCGCGCTCGTCGACGCCGGGACGCTTGTGGCCGGGCTGACGATCCCGGAGCAACCAGGCGACTGGTTCGCCCTGGCGGATTTGTAGATGGCGAGAGTTTCCTCAGCGGATTGAGCGGAACAAATCTGCTTCAGCCGTTCAATCCGTGTTATTTTGTTCCTCTTTTGGCCTGCGTGTGGTAACCATCTTGAAACATGACTTTAACCGCATCTGCTTCATCATGTGCTAGGATTGAGATAGTCATAGGATTGACGCACGGAAAGCATGAAGCGGGGATGGTTAACCCCAGAGGCACAGAGTTCACCGGGTTTTAGATTTTCTCTGGGCTCTCCGTGCCCTGGGGGGGTTCAAGGGTCGCCACAGGAGAGCGCCATGGCATTGATTGTAGTGATTGAGAACAGTCCGTTGATGCGCCCGGTATTGCGCGATTTGCTCCAACTCGAGGGGCATACAGTGATCACGGCCGGGCGCATGGATGAGGCATGGGGGCTGTTGCACGATATCATTGGCGTCGATCTGGTGATTGCGGACTATGCGATGCCGGAGATGGATGGGGCTACACTGGTGCGGCGTCTGCGTGAGAGCGCGAAATATCGGACGACTCCCATTCTTATGCTGACGTTGAATGGGGATCCGAGAGCGGATCGTCAGGCTTTGGATGCCGGCGCGAATGAGTGTTTAGTGCCACCGATTACGGTAGCCGGACTGAAAAACGCCGTCAAGCGGATGCTCGTCGGTCACCAAACCGGATGATTCTCCGCTATTTCCAGGATTGGGGGATGTGGGACCCGCTTAGGGTCAAAATGGAGCACAATGTCATGTCTGCCGCTGTAGAAAGAGTGCAGGATTTTGTGATCGTGACGTTAGGGGAGCGGATGGATATTTTCAACGCTCCCCTGCTGATGAAGCAATTCAATCAACTGCTGAATGATGGCGCCGCCCATTTCATCGTGGATCTCTCGGCAGTCCGCGTTGTGGATGCGGATGGCGATTATCCCTTGCTGCATCTCCTGAAATGCGTGCAGGAGGTCGGCGGCAGTGTGAGCCTGGTCTGTCCTGCGGGGAATCCGATTCGTGTATTTTACGAGATGATGCGGTTGGATACCCTTTTCGAGATGACCGCAACGTTGGAGGAAGCGCTTGCTCAAGTGGAACGGTCGGTAGAAGAGGCGGTCTAAAACGGCAGTTCCCTTCTGCCGTAGATTTTTGTCGTTCTCCAGGTTTCCCTCTCATATTTCTGTACTGGCTTATTTGACACCCGGCCTGGGTTTTCTATAATAGCCCGTGTTGCTTGATGATCCCGGCGCTCTTGATGGCCGATCTGGAGGCAGGCATTGCCATCCCCGTGCTATGAGGTCGTGTTTCAACACGTTGAAGTGTTGCGCCGTTCGTTGATCGAGACACGGCGCAACTTTGCCATGCACCCGGAACTGTCCGGCGAGGAAAAATGGACGGCGCGGGTCGTCGCCAACCGGCTGCGTAAGTTGGGGCTGACGGTGCAAACCGGCGTGGGGGGCTATGGCGTGGTGGGGGTGCTTGAAGGCGCTCATCCTGGTCCGACCGTCGCTTATCGCGCGGATATGGATGCCTTGCCCATCCGAGACACGGTGGAGACATCCTATCGCTCGCTGAGTCCAGGGGTAAAACACGCTTGCGGACACGATGCCCACATGGCGATAGCGCTCAGCGTAGCGGAAGTGCTCGCGGCGCTGCGCGACGACATTGCCGGAACGGTCAAGTTCATTTTTCAACCGGCGGAAGAATCGCTGGACGGCGCTCGGGCGCTGCTCGCAGCCGGCGTGTTGGAGGACCTCAAACCCACGGTGCTCTTGGCGCTCCATGTTTTCCCGCTGCCGGTGGGAACCATCGGCCTGGCTTCAGGGACATGTCTGGCAGGGATGGAAGAATTTCGTGTGACTTTCTCCGGCCCGCCGGGCCACGTTGAGGTGGCGACGACCCGTGCTGCGTCGGCGTTGCGTGCCCTCAGCAGTGGCGTTGCGCCACGGGGCATGGCGACGTTCAACACCCTCGTCCGCGCCATGCGCGCCGGTACACTGCCCGAGCACGAGGGGTTGGTGAGTTGCTGGCCGACAACTGATAATCCGTTGTCGAATGATCATTTGCTTGGACTGGTGAGTCTCCCCCAAACGGCCTGGCGCGACGTGATGCATGGGCGTATCCGCCAGATATTGGACGCTATCACCGCTGCGATGGATATGACGTATGACCTGCGTTTCACCCTCTTCAACCCGCCCGTGGTGAACGAGGCGACCGTGGTGCGTGAGATGCTCCCCGTCCTCGAAACCGTGGTCGGCGCCGACAATGTGTGGCTATTCCGTTCCCTCTATCCTTTCGCCCACGAAGATTTTGCCCTGTACCTGGAGCATGTTCCGGGAGCTTTGCTCTGGCTGGGGATCGCCAACCCGGCCCAGGGCATCACCCATCTGCTGCACGCTCCGGATTTTGACATGGATGAGGAGGCTCTGGTGATCGGCGCGCGCGTCATGGCGACATTGTTGCTGCATTTCCTCGCCAGGGGTGGATGACACAGCTCTCTTGATTGCATGGGTGTATGCGCTATAATCAAAGTGTTTTCAAACATCATGACGTTTTACACCGTGCATACGATGACGCAGTCCGAAGTCAAACCGAAAATTCTGTATATCGACGACGCCCTGGCATCCCGCCAACTCGTCCGCCGATTGTTGTCCACCCCTTACGAGTTCTTCGAAGCCGCCGATGGCCTTGCCGGCATCGATAAAGCTCTCGAAGTCCAACCGGATTTGATCCTCGTGGATTTGAATCTCCCGCAGTTTACCGGCTACGAGGTCGCCGCGCGCATGAAGTCGCTGTTGCCCAACGTCCCCGTGGTCGCGTTGACGGCGGACATGGCCGAGCACGTGCGCGAGCGCGCGTTGGCTTCTGGCTGCGATGGGTATATCGCCAAACCGATTGATGCCGGTACCTTTGTAGAACAGCTTGCCCATTTCCTCGCCGGACGGCGCGAGACGTTGGAAGATGATAGCTTCCGCGACGCTTACCAACAGACGCTGGTAGCCCGCATGGAAGAACAGGTCCGCGAGTTGACCCGGGCGTTGAAAAGCAACGCGGAGTTGAACGCCCAGCGCGATCAGTTGCTCAAGGAGGTACAGCGTCATGCGCGCTTACTCGAAGCCGTCGCCAGAGTCAGCCACGCCATCACTTCGATCCTGAACCTTGAGGCATTGTTGAAAACCACGGTACAGGTGATCGGTGAGGAATTCGGGTTTTACTATGTCGGCATCTTCCTGGTAGACGCTAGGGGCGACTGGGCTGTGCTGCGCGCCAGCCACGGCGCAGCCGGCACGGAGATGGTCCAGGCCGGCTACAAACTCCAGGTAGGAGGGGCGTCGCTGGTCGGCCTGAGTATCGCCGAACGCCGGCCGCTCATCACCCTGGACGTGAACGGGGAACAACTCCCTCTCGAGAATTCGCCGTGGCCGCTGACACGTTCGGAGATGGCGTTGCCCCTTATCGTAGGGGATAAGATCATCGGCGCGGTTTCGGTGCAGAGTCAAGAAGAGACGGCGTTTACCGAAGAGGATATGACCACCTTGCAAACTATGGCCGACCAGTTGGCGATTGCTATCGCCAACGCGCGGTTGCTCAACGATCTTGAGTCCACTCATGCCGAACTGGTGCGCACTAAAACCTTCGAGGCCATTGCCACGGCGACCGGCGAGGCCATCCATTGGGTGGGGAACAAAGCTGCCCCCATCCCCGGCAGTATTCATCGCGTGCGGGAGGATCTGGCGCGGTACTTGCTGATGGCGCATGCGCTGTTGGATGCTGCCCCTGCCGCCTTGCACGAGCACAAATTCGCGCAGATGCTGACGTTGGCGGCAGACAGCCTGGGCGAATACGGCGACCGCTACGACCTGGATGTGCAGGGGATGCGCGAGGAGCTGGCGCAACAGCCGCTTAAACGGCTACAACGCACGCTGAACGTGGAGTCGATTCTCGAGGATTTGGACATCGTCGAGAAAAGTGCGCGTTCGATTCTGAACATCAAGGAAGATTTGATCGGTCCGGCACGGCAAAAACGCTTGGAGCCGGTACTACTCCCCGCTTTGTTGCGGGAAACGGTGCGCTCCATGGGCATCCAACCAGACGTCGTGCGCTTTCTTCTCGTCGAGGAGGTCAAACCTGTCATGGCCGATCCTGATCAGTTGACGCATGTGTTCATCAACTTGATCAAAAACGCGCTGGAAGCCATGGATAGGGTGGAAGACAAAAAGCTGTTCATCTGGGTGCGCACGGCGGATGATCCGAACTTTGTCGTCACCGATATAACGGACAACGGGGGGGGCATTCCGGCGGATGTCATCGACAAGATCTGGGTGGCATTTTACACATCCAAAGCGGATCGCGGGGGGACGGGGTTAGGACTGCCGGCATGTGTTAAAATTGTCAACCAGTTGGGTGGAAAAATACTCGTGGAAAGTGTGATCGGCGAAGGCACGACGTTCAGTGTGTATCTGCCGGTCATCAAAGACTAACGGCGGCGTGAAGTTGCTAACGCGTCGGCGACGCCAGGGTGGGGAGTGCCGGAAAGGAAAAACAGCGTGAAAGAAGATATTAAAGTGTTGCTCGTCGATGATGAAAAACTGGTCCTGCGGAGCATGGAGAAATCGTTGTGGCGGGCCGGGTTTGGCGTGGAATCTGCCGGAAACGCCGCCGATGCGCTGACCCTGTTCGCGGAGACAATGGGCGGCGCTGCGCCCTTTGACATTGCGATTCTGGATTTGAATATGCCGAATTTCGAGGGGCAGGTTGACCCCAACGCGGGGTTGAAACTTTTGAGCCGGTTGTTGGCTATGCAGCCGGGCTTTCCGGTGATCGTCCTCACGGCCTTTGACGAGGTGGAGCGGGCTAAAGAGGCGGTCAGGCACGGCGCGCGGGCCTATTTTGTCAAAGGACGTGAGACAGATTTGATCGCGCTTGTCGATAGTATCGTCAATGCAGCTTAGAGTCGAGGAGTCAGGGATGGAAAAATCAACGTTAGCCGAACGTCGTGCGGCTTTACTTCATGCCGGAGCGCAGGTCAGCCGGAATATCACCTCCATTTTGGATGCGGATGTATTGTTAGCCCGGACGGTGGACATCATTTGTGAGACTTTCGGGTTTTACTATGCCGGCGTCTTTTTGCTGGATGAGACGGGAGAGTGGGCCGTCTTGCGGGCCGGGCGTGGCGAAGCCGGTGCGGCGATGCTGAGCGAGGGACATAAGCTCAAGGTAGGCGGCCTGTCGATGATCGGCGCGGCGACGGGACGCAACAAAGCTATGATCGCGTTGGATGTGGGGGACGAGCCGGTGCGCTTCAAAAACCCGCACCTGCCATTGACCCGTTCGGAGATGGCTTTACCGTTGGCGGTGGGGGGAAAAGTCATCGGCGCGCTGACCGTGCAAAGCGTCGAGGAGGCCGCTTTCTCCGAGGACGACATCACGGCGTTACAAGCTATGGCCGATCAGTTGGCGGTAGCGATCCACAACGCCCACTTGTATACGGAGAACTCGCGGTTGTTGATGCAGGCGACACGCCACGCGCGCTTGTTGATGGCTGCCGCCGAGGTAAGCAAGGGCGTGACCTCGATCCTGGATCTGGATGAACTGCTGCATCGGACGGTGGACATCATCTGTGATACGTATGGCTTCTATTATGCCGGCGTCTTCCTGCTCGACGCCACGGGTACGTGGGCCATCCTGCGCGCCGGGCGCGGGGAAGCCGGCGCAGCGATGGTAGCCGCCGGGCACAAACTCCAGGTGGGCGGGCTTTCGATGATCGGAGCGGCCATCGCCGAACGCCAGGCGCATATTGCGCTGGATGTGGGGGAAGAAGCCGTTTTCTTCCGCAACCCCTATCTGCCGTTGACGCGCTCTGAAATGGCCTTACCGCTGGTCGTGGGCGATAAAGTGATCGGTGCCGTGACGGTGCAAAGCGTCGAAGCGGCAGCTTTCAGCGCCGAAGACATCAGCTCCTTGCAGGCCATGGCCGATCAACTGGCGATTGCTTTGGACAATGCGTATTTGCTCCGCGAATTGGAAGCGGCACACGCCGAACTGGTGCGCACCAAAACCTTCGAGGCCATTGCCACGGCGACTACCGAGGCGATTCATTGGATCGGGAACAAGGCGTTGCCGATCACCGTCAGCGTGCAGCGATTGCGTGAAGATTTGTCCGCTTTGTCCGGCGTGGCGCCTGAGAGGGTCGATTCGATGCGCGAAGATTTGGCGCTGATCGAGAGCAGTGCGCGGCTGATCATACGGGTGAAGGAGCAGCTCATCGGACCGGCCCGTGAATATCGACCGGCGCCGGCCATGATCGAGGATGTGCTGAAGGATACGGTGCGGATGATGGATATTCCCGCCGCGATGATTGACTACGCCATCACGCCTGATGTGCCGTTGGGGATCGTCGACACGACGCAGTTGGGGCGGGCCTTTCGGTACGTTCTGCAGAATGCGCTGGAGGCGACAGAGAACGTCGCCGTGCCGCACCTCCATGTAGAAATTGCTCCCACCGCAGAAGGGGGCATCCGTTACGTGGCGACGCGCCTGAGCAATAACGGCCCCTCCATCCCCGAGGCAGATATGCCAAAGATATGGGCGTCTTTTTACACCACCAAGGACGCGGAGCATCCCGGCCTGGGACTGCCGGCTTGTGTGCAAATTATCAAGCAGATCGATGGTCAGCTCACGGCCCGCAATCTTCCGGAGGGAGGCGTGGTATTTGAATTGCTCGTCCCTGCCTTTGTCGAACGGGAGACCGAAAGCACTGTCAGCCTGCCGGCGGGGAAGCGCTTTTTGTTGGTGGACGACGACGACGTGTGGAGTCGCTTTGTCGAACGGGCGTTGGTCGAGGCGCACAACACCGTCTCCCGCAGGGGGGACGGCGAGATCGATTATGCCGCTTTTGACGCGATCATCGTGGATGGAGTTTTGGGGCAAGTCGATAGTACCGTGGTCTTGAATGACATTGCCAGGGCCGGAGCGGCGGAAAAAACACTGGTGGTGGCTTCCAGTGTGCGTGTCGAGCGTACACTGGATTGGATGCGTTTTGGGGTGCGTGACGTGCTGATTAAGCCTTACACGCGCGCTGCGTTGGTTGCAACACTCGGCTAAACGGCGCGCTCGCCCTGCTTAGGGTCTGTAAAGAAACAATGTCACGCCCGCTCGTGCCCGCCCCCGCCTGTCCCCGCGGTGGCGATGACTCTCTCATCCCCCAGCCCTCTTCTCCGCCGCAAGCGGAGGAGAAGAGGGCGAAAAAGCGGGGGTGTGGGCTTATAGAAACACGCCTATCTCGTCATCCAAGAGTGTCTGGCATACCAAAATCCGCGCTAACCCTGGTATAGGGAATAGGTTATTGCGCCAGGTTGACCGGCCTGAATAGATACTTTTTACGAATCCTTACAGCGCGTCGAATTCTTCTACGGCGCCGGGGTAGGAAACTAATTCCCGGCGCACCGTTTCTGTTAGCCAGGCGCGTTCCCCGGCAGGAATGAAGGCGGCTTCCACAGAATGGCGCAGCATGCGGTAAATTTGACGCGGCTCTATGCCCATCCCGGCGACAGAAATCGCGTATTCGTCGCTGAGCGTCGTGTCGCTGATGCTGGGGTCATCGGTGTTGAGGGTGACGCGCAGACGCAAGTTGTATAAGTCGAGCAGGGGATGCTGCGTGATGCTGTACACCGCGCCCGTTTGGAGATTGCTTGTGGGGCAGATTTCCAGGGCGATGCCTCTCTCGTAAAGCAGTTGCACCACGTTCGAATCCTCGATGGAGTGGATGCCGTGCCCGATTCTTTGCGCCCCCAGGTCATGGACAGCCGTATAGACGCTCTCCGGGCCGGCCCATTCTCCGGCATGGATGGTGATGTTCAACCCGGCTTCACGAGCACGTCGAAACGGCTCGATGAATAATTTCGCCGGAAAATTGACTTCATCACCCACCAGATCTATGCCGCGAATCCATGGACCAAAATAGGCGATGCCCAGTTCCAGGATTTCGTTGGCTGCTTGCAGTGATTCTCCGCGTGGAATGGTGAGAATCAGGCAGGTCCGTGTGCCGGTGCTTGTCTGGGCCTGTTCGGTCGCCTCGATGACCCATTCGACGACGCTGTCCATGGAAAAACCCTGGACATTGGCGAGCGCCTGAGGATTAAAACGCAGTTCGAGATAGCGGATATTATCGTTGGCCGCATCGGTGATGGCCTCACGGACCACCCGTTGAACGGCTTCCTTTGAAGTGTAAAAGCGATGCAGGAAGCTGAATTTCTGCAAGAAGTTGAGATAATCGGGCGGCTCGTCGGTGACCTGGACATAAGGGCGGAGCTGCTCAATGTCATAACTCGGCAGGTCGATGCCGTGTTCAAGAGCAATTTCCGCCAGCGTGTCCAATCGCAGTGAGCCTTCCAGATGCCGATGCAGGTCGATTTTGGGCAGACGATGGGCCCATTCCCACAAGTCTTCTGTTTCGTAGGACAGCGCTAAATTTCTCAATTTGTATGTCTCTTGCATGGGCTTGGACGCTCCCTCCGGCTCCGACGGCTTTTCACCGCGGAGGTCGCTGAGAACGCAGAGAAAATATCGCAAAACTCAGCGCTCTTGGCGCACTCGGCGGTAAACTCTCTTTCTGTAGCGCAAACCGCATCACTACTACCAGTTGTCAGGTATTTATCCGTGATGAACCATCTCCAACGTCCTGTTTCCAACCTGGCAAGGGTGGTTGAATCGTTACCAAAAACGTATCTATTCAGGCTCGTAAACCTGACGAAGCCACTTATTCCCTATGCC
>DAOOGN010000048.1:0-31803 GCA_035415725.1 Anaerolineae bacterium
GCCTACCAAAGTCTACGCCAAACCTGGCATAGGGAATAAGTGGCTTAGTCAGGTTTACTAGCCTGAATAGATACGTAAAAACTAGATCAACACTTTCAGCAGGCATTTCATCAAGCATAAGCGCCGAATCCCCCAGACCGACTGTGCTGCGCAGACTCGACAACCGATATTCCTTCTTATCTTGCCTTGTCTCAGTCACTTTTGACTCATCTTGCTTCAATAGTCTGGCAGTCAACAGATTCGGCTTGGTGGTTTTCGATGCAAGTATTTCAGTGCTGTAGGCATCAATGACCACTTCACCTACGGCGGCCCCATTCCTTGCACACAACGGAACACGCCAATAGTGATACCTATCATCAACTTCTGGCAAACCGAGTCGAATGACTTTAGCAAGGTCAAGTTCTACCAGCCAATCTTTGACAATCTGTTTGGCTTGCTGGACATCCAAAACCAAATAATCTCTTTCTTCAGATACCAATGGATGGTTACGCGCCATGATTCATCGCTCCGATGTAACCGGACCCGTGCATTCATCCACGAGAAAACGCATTTAGACCATCTCCAATTCTATACTGATCCAATACCGCTGTTCAAACTTACGCTGGACTTGAGCCGCCGCGCATAGATCGTCAAGACACCAAGCGTTCTTGCTGTCACTTTTGTACTCCCCACGTTCATTATAGCACCCGCAGAGGATTCAATATGGACCGCTTAGCCAACATTCGCCAGCGCCGATTCTCGCAGCCGTTTCACGTCACTCGACGGCGGCAGGCCGAAGAGCTTTTTGTAGTCCCGGTTGAAGTAAGCGGCGTCGTTGTACCCCACGCGATAACCGGCGCTGGCCGCGTCGAGATCCTCACCGAGCATCAGTCGGCGAGCTTCCTGGAGACGTATCTGTTTTTGGAATTGCAAGGGACTCATCGCGGTGACGGCCTTGAAATGGTGATGGAAGCTCGACACACTCATGCCTAGCTCCTGGGCGATGTCATCAATGCGCAGCGGCTGGTCAAACTCTTTACGGAGCCGTTCGATAGCCCTGACCATACGTTGGGTGTGTCCGCCCTGGACGGCAAGGTAACAGAGGCGATCTCCTTGTTTTCCCCTCAAGAGACGATAGACAATTTCCCGTATGATTAAGGGCGCGAGGAAGGGCGCTTCGGCAGGAGTGTCCAGCAGCCTGATAAGCCGCACCACAGCATCCAGCAGACCGGCATTCAACGCGCTGACATCGATAGCGCGCACATGGGCATAATTGCGCGGCGCGAGATGGCCGGCCTCGACCATGACGGCGCTGACGAGGGTCGGCTCGAGCTTCACCGCGAGGCTGAGGTACGGTCGCTCCGGCGACGCTTCGATGACGTGGCTCACGATGGGCAGTTCGGCTGTCGCCAGCAGGTAGTGCATCGGATCGTACTGGTAGCGGTCATCACCGAGGAAGACCTCCTTGCTGCCCTGGGCAATCACGCAAAAGGCCGGGTCAGAGACGCCGTGCGCCAACTCCGTGGGCGAGGAGGCACGGTGAAGGTGCATCCCCGGCAGTGGTTCGATCCTTCCATCTTCGCGGAGGGCGCGCACGATACGTTCGACCACCTCGGCCCTATTGGCCTGTTCCCGCTGCGCGTCATGCGCTGCCGGCTGCACGTTCGTCCAATCCATAACCATAGTTCCATTCATCTTTACACCTCCCACATTAGGAGCTCAATAGACTTTCCATAGTATAACACAGCCCAGTACGTTTTTGGTAACTATTCGGCCACCCTTGCCGGGTGGCGAATGGAACTTTGGGGATGGTGCATAATGGGTTGGCACTTCGGCTATAGGCGCTGGCCCTCTCATCCCCCAACCCCCTTCTCCCCCGCCAGCGGGGAAGAAGGGGGCGAAAAAGAGGGGGTACACCCCCTACAAAAATCCCCCTTCCCCAGGGAAGGGGGGCAGGGGGGATGGGCTTATAGAAACACGCCTATCGCGTCATCCACAAGCACCAGGCATACCGAAATTCGCGCCGAACCTGGTATAGGGGATAAATTACTTCATCAGGTTTACTAGCCTGAATAGATAACGTTTTTGTATATTTTTCGCCAAGTTTTGCAGAATTGTACAATGATCCGCGAGAATTCTTATACTGTCCTGCGCCTCGGCGAGCTATAATACATGTGAGATAGAGAGATTAGACAGAGAAGAACTAACAGGAGGTTTGCAATGGATCCAACCATACAATTGATTCAGCTAACGGTGAAATTTGAACGTGAAGCGGAGGCGCAACGCCGCCGACCCGTGCTGCGCACAGATGACTTTGTGGATGACAAAACAGTTCGTAAGTCCGGGCGGAAGAATCGTATCCAAGGCAATGTGCTTTTCTGCCAACAACAGTGTGAATGTGCATAACTGAAAGGAGAACCATGAAGACGCGTAAACTGGGCAACAGCACTCTGGAAGTTTCAGCTCTGGGACTGGGGTGTATGCGGATGAGCTACGATGAAGACCCACTCCCCGACAAGCAGGAAATGATCGCTTTCCTGCACGCCGCGGTGGAGCGGGGCATCACCTTCTTCGATACGGCGGAAGTCTATGGGCCGTTTATCAACGAAGAACTGGTGGGCGAAGCGCTTGAGCCGTTCCGGGGAAAAGTGATCATTGCCACCAAGTTCGGCTTCAAACACGCTCCGGGCACAGGGCCGAGTCCGGCAGTGGGGCTGGATAGCCGCCCGGAGCAAATCAAGCGCGTCGCCGAGGCTTCGCTCAAGCGGCTGCGGGTGGAGGCGATTGATCTGTTCTATCAACACCGCGTTGATCCCAACGTGCCCATCGAAGATGTGGCCGGCGCGGTGAAAGACCTGATTCAGGCCGGCAAGGTCAAGCACTTTGGGCTTTCGGAAGCTCCCGCCGACATCATCCGCCGCGCCCATGCCGTCCAGCCCGTCACCGCCGTGCAAAGCGAATATTCAATCTGGTGGCGTGTCATCGAAGAGAACGGGGTGCTGGCGACCTGCGAAGAACTCGGCATCGGCCTTGTGCCCTACAGTCCCCTGGGCCGCGGCTACCTGACCGGCAAGATCGACGAGAATACGACCTTCGCCGCTAACGACATCCGCAGCCACAATCCCCGCTTTACGCCGGAGGCAATCAAAGCCAACCGGGTGGTGATCGAGTTGCTTGAGCAGATGGCCGCACGGCACGCCGCCACCCCCACCCAGATTGCCCTGGCCTGGCTGTTGGCCCAAAAGCCCTGGATCGTGCCTATCCCCGGCTCACGCCGGTTGGCGCATCTGGAGGACAACCTCGGCGCGCTCGACGTGGCGTTGACGGCGGACGATCTCGACGAGATTGACACGGCGATGTCACAGATCACGGTGGTCGGCGACCGATATTAGAGAAAAATACAACTCTGAAAAATTTAAAGAGAAAATCCAATATCACCAGGAGTTAGCATGCTATTCAACTCCACAGCGGCGAACCGGGGGACATCATTTCCTGACCCCCGATTTTATCGCGCCGCTGGTGACGGAAGTCAATGGCACGTCCAAGAGGAGATAGGACTTACGCCAATTTCCGTTTGTAGTGACGGCTTTAGCCGTTCTTAGCTCCTAAGAGACGCTTGAAGGCGTCACTACAAATCCTCCACCGCTTGATTCGAGCCAGGCTCGTGTAAGTCCTGATGATGTTAACCACGACAGAAACACCAGCGATTTCCACCCCCCAGGACCTGACAACCCCACGCAAAGCTGCCCTGGGGTTGTGGGCCGTCTTTATCACGCAGTTTGTCAGTTATCTCTTCATCAACGCCCGCAACATTGCCCAGCCGGTCATGATCGCCGAATTCAATGGGATGGCGTTGTTTTCCTGGTGGATCGCGCTGCCTGCCCTCTGCGGTTCCGTGGGCACCGTGCTGTTTGGCAAGCTCTCGGATATGTACGGGCGGCGTGCGATTTTGCTCACGTCGCTGGCACTTTTTTGAGCGGCTTGTGCCTGGTGCCGCTAAACGCCTCGATGCTGTTTGCCATTGCCGCCAGTATGTTCATGAGCCTGGGCCATTGGCCGATCGTCCCCTTGTGTTTCGCGGCGGTGGGGGATCTGTTCCCGCCGGCAGCGCGCGCCAAATGGACGGGCTTGCTCAACCTGCCTAGTAGATTTCATCTTGACATTCCTGATTTCTAATTTATAATTATTATAAATTACCAAGCTGTATAAATGAGAATGCTCTATGCCATCCCTGGACATACTTCTCGAATTATTCCGCCAGAGCGGGCGTAAAATCACACCGCAGCGGCGCGCCATCCTGGAACTGCTGGCCCGGAACGATGCGCATCCAACA
Source organism: Anaerolineae bacterium (assembly GCA_035415725.1). Taxonomy (GTDB): domain Bacteria; phylum Chloroflexota; class Anaerolineae; order B4-G1; family SLSP01; genus DSWT01. The sequence continues at coordinate 4,313 of DAOOGN010000048.1, forward strand.
GCAGAGGAAATCTACCAACAGGTCGCAGCGACGATGCCCGACGTCTCGTGTGCGACAGTCTACAACACGTTGCGTGAACTAGTCGCATTGGGCGCCTTGACCACCGTGCCAGACTTGAGCGGGGGCCGCCTGCGCTATGACACCCAGACGAACCTCCATCATCATTTGTTCTGTATGCGCTGCCACGCTTTGGCCGACGTCCGGCGCGATTTTGACCCCTTGTATCTCACACCCGCGGAAACGGCGGGCTATCAAATTATCGGACAGCAAGTGACGTTCTATGGCCTCTGCCCGGAATGTCAGAAACACACAGTTAAGTAAATTTAGGAAAGGTGAATATGTCTATCGGTCAGGAAATACATAATCAGTTGTTGCGCCGTCAACGCGACGAAATCACTGAGTACCATATCTACCGGCGACTGGCGCAGACCATCAAAACGCCCGAGAACCGGCAGATTCTCGAGAAGATCGCCGCCGACGAGCTGCGTCACTATCACCAATGGAAGACCTACACGCAGGAAGAAGTCCAACCGGAACGCTTGAAAATCCGGTGGTATTACGGGATCAGCCGCGTCTTCGGATTCACGTTTGGGATCAAGTTGATGGAACACGGCGAACAAGGCGCGCAGGAAAATTACGATCACCTGAAACCATGGATCCCCGAAGCTGAGACTATTGCGCAGGAAGAAAATGCCCACGAAGAGGCTTTGATCGTCATGCTCGACGAAGAAAGATTGCACTATGCCGGCTCGATGGTCTTGGGGTTAAACGATGCATTGGTCGAACTCACGGGCACGTTGGCCGGGCTGACGCTCGCCTTCCAGAATACGCGTTTGATTGCGTTGAGCGGTATGATTACGGGCATCGCGGCGGCATTGTCGATGGGGACCTCCGAGTATTTGTCCACCAAATCAGAAGCCGACGATAAGAATCCGCTCAAAGCATCGCTTTACACCGGCGCGGCGTACATTGTGACGGTGCTGCTCCTCATTTTACCCTACTTGCTCTTGCAAAATTACTACGTGGCCCTCGCTGTGACGATGATAGTAGCCATTGCTATCATTGCCATTTTCAACTACTACATTGCTATTGCCAAAGACGAGCCGTTCAAGCGGCGTTTCCTGGAAATGGCAGGGTTGAGCCTGGGCGTCGCGGCGTTGAGCTTTGTGGTCGGGCTGATCGTCCGCCAGGTTTTTGGTGTCGAGGTCTGAAAGAACTGCTTCGTAAGCTGCAAAAATCCGCCCCCTTGCCGTCGGACAGGAGAACATAGAGCCTGTCCGACGTTGCTTTTATGGCAAACCGGCGTATGATGCTTATCGTCACCCTGGCGAAAGCAGGGAAGCGGGCGCTTAGACTCGCGCCCAATCCAAACGAGGAACTTATGTCAGAAAACTCAGCTATGAATCCGTCGCCCCTTACCGAGCGGCTTTCGCGCCGCACCAAGCTGTTTTACGGAGTAGGCGATACCGGCTTCAGCCTGACCTCCACCTTGCTCGGTGCCTACTTTGCCATCTTCCTCACCGACGTGGTCGGGATCGCGCCGGGTATCGCTGCGGCGGCCATCTTCATCGGGCGCAGTTGGGACTACATCAACGACCCGCTCATCGGCCACATCTCCGACCGCACGCGGACGCGCTGGGGACGCCGCCGCCCCTTCCTGCTTTTCGGCGCCATTCCCTACGCCCTGGTCTTCATGCTGCTCTGGTGGCGACCGCCGTGGACGAACAATGTGGCCCTGGCGGTGTACTATGCGGCGGCTTACGTCGTCTTTGACACGGCGGCGACATTCGTCTACATGCCCTATTTCGCTCTCACCCCCGAACTGACGTCGGACTACGACGAGCGCACCGCCCTCACTTCGTACCGGATGTTCTTCTCGATCCTCGGCAGTCTGATCTCGTTCACCCTGCCGCTGGTGATCGTCGGCTCGTTCACACCGCAGAATACGCCGCGTGTGCTGACGATGGGTATCATCTTCGGCGTGACGGCGGCGTTGGCGGTGCTCATCACGTTCTTGGGGACGCGGGAACGCGCGGTGTTTATGACGCAGGCGCAGCCAGGCCTGAAGCAATCCCTGCGCGCCGCCAAAAATAACCGGGCCTTTCGCTTTAGTTTGGGGATTTTCCTGTGCACCTGGGTTGTCGTCAGCATTGTCCAGGCCAGCTTGCTCTACTTTATCAAATATGTGATCCAGCGTGAGGCTCAGAGCGATCTGATCATGGGACTGATTTTCGTCACAGCCATCGTCGCCCTGCCCTTTTGGGAATGGGCTTCGCGGCACAAGAGCAAGCAGTGGGCCTACATCGTCGGCATCGCGTTCTGGGCGGTCATGCAACTGGTGCTGATCACGGTGAACGCCAACACCGCCCTCCCGCTGATCTACCTGCTCTGTGTGATGGCCGGCATCGGCGTCAGCGCGGCGCACGTGCTGCCCTGGTCGCTCATCCCCGACGCGGTGGAATGGGGGGAGTGGGAGACCGGCGAGCGCCACGAGGGAATGTTTTACAGCCTGATCACGCTGTCGGAAAAAGTCGCCTCGTCCATCGCGGTGCCGCTTGCGCTGTTGTTGCTGGATGTGACCGGGTACATCCCCAATGCCGTGCAACAACCTGCCAGTGCGCTGTGGGGCATCCGGCTGATTATGGGGCCGATCCCGGCGGCACTGCTGGGGCTGGGCATTGTGTTGGCCTTCAAGTATCCGTTGACCCGCGCTCGCTATGCTCAACTGGTGCAAGACTTAGAGCAGCGGCGTTTACAGTCCGTAGATTGAGCCGGGGGAGCGCTTCTGATGAACATCTTTATCAAACCTGTCCAAACCACTCAAGACCGGCGTACATTTCTCACCTTCCCGTGGCGGATTTACCGCGACGACCCCCTGTGGGTCCCGCCATTGCTGCCGGAACGCGCCAGGGCCGTCGTCAAACGGCAGGGGCCGTTCTTCGAGCGCGGCAGCGTGGAATTCTTCATCGCCTGGCGCGAGGGGCAACCGGTGGGCACAATCTGCCTCGCCGAGGATACGCCTACGAACGCCGCGCGCGGCACGCGGGAATGTGTGTTCGGCTTTTTCGAGTGCGTCGAGGATTACACGGTGGCCGAGGCTCTCCTGGACTATGCCGCCGGCTGGGCCAGACAGCACCACCTCGACGCGCTCTTCGGCCCCTTCAACCTCGATTACGAGGACGGCTACGGCATCCTCGTCGAAGGGCGCGACCGTCCCCCCGTGTTGCTCTGTGGACACACGCCGCCCTACTACCGGACATTTGTGGAGCGCTACGGTTTTGTCCCGGCGCGCGCGACGAATGTGGCCTACGCCTTCGACCTGGCAGTGGAGCATCCCACGCTCCAGCGTCTCGCGCGTCTGGCCGACAAGGTGCGCCGGCGCGGTGACATCGTTGTGCGGGGGGCGGACCTCTCGCAATGGGACGCCGAAGTGGATCGGGTCCACGAGCTGCTGACCACGTCTTTGACCCACCTGGATGACTACATCCCCTGGTCGCGCGCCAGCGTGACTGCCCTGGTCGAGCCGTTTAGCCAGATCGCCGATCCCGACCTGGTGCTCTTCGCCGAGGTCAACGGCGACAACGCCGGCTGGTTCGCGGGCGTCCCCAACGTGAACGAGGCGCTCATCCACGCCAACGGCCTGCGCTATCCGTGGAACTATGCGCAATTGTGGCTGGCGCTGCGCCACCGGCCACAGTGTCTGGCGGTGAAAAGCCTGCTGGTCAAGCCGTCCTACTGGAAAACCGGCGTCGCCGTTCTGCTCTTTGATGAGATGGTGAAACGCGCGCGGGCGAAGGGCTACACGTGGATTGACCTCTCGCTGACGTCGGCAGACAACCCCGATACGCCAGTGCTGGCCGAACGCATGGGCGCAAAATTATACAAACAGTACCAGGTGTATCGGGTAGAAGTGGCCGGAAAGGCCTGACGGGTTTTCCGTCACGCCGTCAGGTCTGCTGTATTCAGCTCACGCCACCTTATGCCGATTTTGATGTCGGCGGCGCCACCAATGCGCTCCCAGAATCGAAGCGACGACCGTTCCCATTACCGTCGTGGCCGCGAGCGTCTTCTTGGGCCAGGCGCGGTTTGTCCTCTCCGCGGACGGCAGTGCCGGTTCGACTTTGACCGCGGACGAAGCGGCGGGCGGCAGGCTGTCATTTCTCATAGATGTGGCCGGGCTCAAAGGGGCCACTGCTTCTGCGGCGGGGTCCCCCGGCGGCTCGCGCAGTGAACCGAACTTGAGTGCATAGACGTGGGTGAATTCGGCGCCCAGCAGGAAAATCTGCGCCGAATAGTAGATCCAGACCAGCAGCATCGCCAGCGACCCGGCGGCGCCGAAGATGGACCCGATGTTGCTCCAGCGCATGTACATGCCGATGAGAATCCGCCCCCCATTGAACAATAGCGATGTCACTACCGCGCCAATGAGTACATCGCGCCACGCGATCTCGACCTGGGGCAGGATTTTGAAGATGATGGCAGACAATATCGTCAGCATCCCCATGGAGACAAGGAAATGGAGCGTTGAGGGGAAATTCTCCAGGTTCAGATAGCCTACAATCGTCGTGATGACGAGTTCCGCAAACAGCGCGAGTAACAACAAGGCTCCCACGCCGAAGATCAGCGCGAGGTGCAAAGCACGTCGTTTGAAAAAATTGAGCACGCCATTGTTGGATCGGGCGGGCGCATGCCAGATCGTGTTGAGCGCCCCCTGGACGTGGCTGAACAGCCCGGTCGCGCCGTACAGCATCGTTCCCAACCCGACGAGAGAGGTAAGAATGTCCGCAGTGGGGCTGCCAAAGTTAGCCAGCATCGTCTCGATCATCAGGGCGGCTTCCGTGCCCACGAGATCTTCGAGCTGCTTAGCGATTTCGGCCTGCGCGGCGCGCTCGCCGAACACCAATCCCAGAATGGCGATGATGATGATCAGCAGTGGCGTGATGGAGAAGATGGTGTAATAGGCCAACGCCGCCGCCAGCCGCGCTACCTGATCACGCTGCCAGGCGCCGGCGATTTCTTTGAGCAAGCCCACGATGATCTTCTTCAAACGTGCACTCCAGAGCAGTTTCCTCGCGCCGCCGGATGGGGATCGCGCCAGGACTGCTTCACCGGCGCCGCAGCGTTGGCGTCAATAGTGCGTGACCACCTTCGTACCCAGTGGCGCCCAGTTGTAGAACCACGCGGCATCCGGCAATGACAGGTTGATGCAGCCGTGACTCATCGGCGTACCAAAGTTATTGTGCCAGTAGGCTCCGTGAATCGCATAGCCCCGGTAGAAATACATGGTGTGGGGAACATTGGGCAGATAGTAGCCTGGCCCGGACATAGGTGTAGACAGGTACTTGGCGTAAATGCTGAACGTCCCCACAACCGTAGGGGTGCCCCATAACCCGGTGGACACTAAAGCCGAATATACCGGCGTTTGACCCTCATAAGCCGTAATCGTCTGGGTGGAGAGATTGACATCGATCCATAGCTCACCGGCAGCGCCGTTTCCGGGCGGGGGAGTGGATACGGCGGGGACGACCGGGGTATGGCCGGGGGCAGGGATCGTCAGACGCTGGCCGACATAGACGATGTCGGAATATAAACCGTTAGCGGCCTTCAACGCGGCCAGCGTGATCCCGTGACGCAGCGCAATACGATAGAGATTATCGCCTCCCTGGACGACGTAACTGCCAGCAGAGGCAGTAGCGGGCGTTTCCGCCGGGGATGGCGCCGCCGGGGGCGTTTCCGCCGCGGCGCCGGGGATGGTCAACCGCTGTCCGGCATACACCCAGGAGTTCCACGTCAGATTGTTGGCCGCAGCCAGTTGGCTGACGCTGAAGCCGTGGCGGACGGCAATCGTCATCAAGGTATCGCCGGCTTGTACGATGTAAACGTTGCTCGTGGTGGGAGCGGGTGCAGGGACCGTGGCGGCGTCGGGGATGAACAGTTGTTGTCCCGCATACAGCCAGGAGTTTAACGTCAACCCGTTCGCTGACGCCAGCTTTTCGACATTAACTCCGTAACGCCGCGAGATGCTGTACAGCGTGTCGCCGGGTTGGACAGTATACCGCGTCTCCACTGCCCATACCGGGGCCACACTCACGCACAGACTGATCACGATCATCCCATAGAGCAAGACCAGAAGGCGTTTCATCGTCGTTCTCCTTAAGTCCTGTAAAAAAAGTCCTGTAAAACGAAGAATTTTAAGTCCCTGATGATGTTTATTATAACAACTTTTGTTGTTAGCGACAACCGGGGCTATGGGGCGCGGTTCGTCGGGATTTCGCAGGGTCGAAATACACGCCAGGTATAAAAATTGGGGGGTGCAGGCGGGCGCAGCCCGCCTGCAAAAACCCTTATTTTTTCTCCCCCCTCCCCGCCCACAATCCTCACAGAACGAAACGGTTACAAAATTCCGCGTCAGCCGCGGCAAAAACTCAAGCCGTTTTTCCCTCGCCGCGCCAAGTCCCACAAGACCATGGGCCGCCTCTGCACCGGGAGGGAACGAAAACGCGCCCGCTCTACCAGGAGCGGGCGCGTAGCCTTACTGCTCTAGCGCGGTTCCCATTTCACCGCATCCCAGGCCACCAGCCGCGAGCGCGTCGTCTCGAAAGTTACATCTGCCAATGAGACGTAGTCGTCGCCGGTGCCGCGAAAACGATAGGTTCCCAGTGATACCCACCGGTTGCTGTAGGCCGATTGATTCACAATGCGCAGGGTGTACCCATCGGCGTGGTTGATCCAGTAGCGCGCCTGTCCGGTGGTGGTGAAGCGATCCGGGATGTAGACGAAAACTTCATAAGAACGCGCCGCCAGCCGGGGAAACCACCGCCCCCAGTTATAGTTGGAATTGGCGTCGTAATTGTTCGTGGTCCAGGTGAGATTGTTGTTGTAGCCCTCGTTTTCATAGTGCCAGCCGCTCGTTGGACCGCCCTTGACGAAGCCGGCATCACGGTCGTCGACAATCACCGTGCCGGAAGGCGGAGGGGTGGGAGGCGTTGTTCCGCCGCCGCTCCATGTGAGCTGGGCGACGGCGCCGCCGGCGTTTTCGTAGTATTGCAGTTCGACGGTCGCCGCACCGGCCGGCAGATACAAATCACCACTGTAGGTACGCGGCGCTTGATCGATCCACGCATCCACCAGCAGGTGGCCGTTTACCCAGAGCCGCGCGCCGTCATCGACGGTGAGGGTAAAGTGGTACATGGCCGCGGTGAAGTTGAGCGTCTGCGTCCAGCGGACCGAGAAGCGGTCCGCGCTCACGACGCCGGGCGCAGGCGAGGCGTCTCCCCAGTTGAAGTTGATGGCGGCATCGTTGCGCACCAGGACGGGAGTGCCACCCAGGGTGATGTTGTTGAAGTATTCGCCGCGCCATTGCGTGATCGTCGGCGGCTCACTCTTGAGTTGCCACTGCACTTTCGCCGTAGCGATGCCGCCCTTCTCAAAGTATTCCACTTTGATCAGGTGATGTCCCGTGGCGAGATATTTCTCGACGGTGAAGGTCATGGCCGGATGCTCGTACCATTGATCGAGGATCAGGTCGCTGTCCACCCAGATGCGCATGCCATCGTCGGCGGTGCAGGTGAACTGGTACGTGCCCGGTGTCACGTCAATGTAGCGTGTCCAACGGGTGGAGAAATAATCGGCATTGACGATGCCCGGCGCGGGCGAGGCGGTCCACCATTCGTAGAAAATGTTGGCCTCGGCGCGCTGCAAGACCGGCGTACCGGAAAGGTCCATGGTGTTCCAGTACGAGGCTTGCCACGTCGGATCGGAGTGCTGCGGGCCTGGCCCCTGCGCGCTGACCGGGATAGCCAGGGTCAGCACCAATACCAAGAGCGTGATTGAACTGATTCGCTTCCACATCGTATTTTCCTCCTTACTGTATCGATGGTAAACAAAACATCTCCGGCAAGCAAGCAGCGTCACGCTGCTACGCGCCTGCATGTCTTTATAACGCGCCCCCCGGCGGCTAAGTTCCCCCTTCCACTTCTATTATGGTTAAAATCTTGTGTCTGGAAGGTTAAGGATGTGCAACGTTTGCATATCGAAGGGTCCTCCAGACGCCGGTTGACGCAAAGCAAATAGGTGTTACTCTTAACTCCTGAAATTCCAGGTGGCGGCCGCGCCGTTGAGCGGCTCCCCCTACGAGGTTAGAGTGTGAAACAACAACTTGCAGAACACAGCAGCGCCTCTCAAATCCAGGTTGATGTGGAACCGATCGGTCGTCGGGCAACCATCGCCCCGGGCATGTCACTGCTTGACGCCGCCCGGCGGGCCGGCGTGGAGATCATCGCCGTGTGCGGCGGAGCCGGCGCGTGTGGCAAATGTCGCGTCCGGCTGGTCGACGGTGAACTCACGCCGCCCACGACCGTCGAAAAGCAGGTATTCAGCGCCTCGGAGTTGGCGGCGGGATACCGTCTGGCCTGCCAGGCGCGCCCCCGCGGCGAGGTCAAAATTGACATTCCGCCCTCTTCGTTGAGCACTCCGCAGCGTCTGCAGGTAGAAGGTCAGGAAAGCGAAGTCGCCGTGGATCCCGTGGTGACGTCTGTGGATGTGGATGTCGCCCCGCCGACGCTCCACGACCTGCGGGCCGACACTGTCCGCCTGACCGATGCTCTGGCGCAACAGGACATCCCCCGTCCCAGCTTTGGCCAACCGGTGTTGCGCGATCTCTCCGAAAAGTTACGCGCGCAGGATTGGTCCATCCGCCTGGCCCTGCGGCGGCAAAATCACGGCGCAGAAACCGTCGGCGTGTTGCATCCTGACCAGGCGCTGCTCGGGCTGGCGGTGGACATCGGCACGACGAAGATGGCGGCCTATCTGCTCGATCTGGCGACCGGCCACACGCTGGCGAAGGCCGGGGCGATGAACCCGCAGATTGCGTATGGCGAGGATGTGGTCAGCCGGATCGCCTACGCCAATCAACACCCCGATGGACGGCGCCGGCTGCAATCCAGGTTGATGGAGAGCCTGAACGAGTTGGTGGGACAGCTCTGTACAGAAGCCTGCGCTTCGCGGGAACAGGTCGTGGAAGCGGTGGTGGTGGGAAACACGGCCATTCACCACTTTTTCACCGGCCTGCCGGTACGCCAGTTGGGAGAGTCCCCTTATATCGCGGCGGTCAGTGAGCCGCTGAATATCTGTGCGTGTCATCTGGGATTGGAGCTGGCATCCGGCGCGAGGGTATACCTGCCGCCGAACATTGCCGGTTATGTGGGGGCGGACCACGTTGCCATGTTGCTGGCGACGGAGGCATGGCGGGCGCCGAAGCCCACCATCGCGCTCGACATTGGCACCAACACCGAGATCAGCCTGGCGGTCGACGGCCGCCTGCTGAGTTGTTCTTGCGCCTCCGGCCCGGCCTTCGAGGGGGCGCACATCTACGCCGGCATGCGCGCTGCACCCGGGGCGGTCGAATACGTGCAAATTGTGGACGATGAGGTACGCATCCAGACTATCGGGGGGAAGCCGCCGGTGGGCATCTGCGGTTCGGGCATTCTCGATGTGGTGGCGGAACTGCGCGCTGCCGGCATCATCCAGCGCAGTGGACGTTTCCAGAGGGACCATCCCCGCCTCGTCGCCTGGGATGGCGGCGGGGCATTTCTGCTGGCGCCGGCGGCTGAAACCGGCAACGGGCACGATTTGCTCGTGACCCGCCGCGACGTGAACGAGATTCAGTTGGCGAAAGGGGCGATTCGCGCCGGCCTCGAGGTGTTACTGCTGGAGGCCGGTTTGACGGCGCAGGATATTGACACCTTCATTGTAGCCGGAGCGTTTGGCACTTACCTGGATCTGGAAAGCGCCATTCGCATCGGCATGTTCCCCCCGCTGCCGCCGGAGCGCTTCAAGCAGGTGGGCAACGCTGCCGGCACCGGCGCGCGCCGGATGTTGATTTCCGCCGCCCAGCGTCGTCTGGCCGAGCAGATTGGCGCGCGCGTTCACTACATTGAGTTGACCGTCCATCCCCGTTTTACGACGGTTTACATGGACGCGCTGTACCTGGAATGATCAATAGGGTTGGCGATTCCAGGCCAGCCAGTAAAATCCCAAGTCGTTAATCAACTGTGAAAACTTGGCAAAGTCGATGGGCTTGACCAGGTAGCTGTTGGTATGGTTTTCATACGCGCTGGTCAGGTCACGTTCGGCTTCCGAAGTGGTGAGGACGATCACGGGGATGCTCAACAGCGTCTCGTCGCTCTTGATTTTCTGCAACACCTGTAAGCCGTTGATTTTGGGCAGGCGCAAATCGAGAAGGATGACGTGAGGGCGCGGACTGCTGGCCGGATCGGCAAACTGGCGGCGATGGTACAGGAAGTCCAGAGCCGCTTCACCATCCACCACATGGTAAATTTGGTTGGCAACTTTGTGGTCGTGAAAATTACGGATGACCATTTCCGCATGGGCCGGATTATCTTCCACTAATAGAATCGTCAGGGGTTCGCCTTCCATAGTCTAACTCCTCTAAAAATAGCCCCAGAGCACCCAGAGTTCACAGAGAAAAACACAAATTCTTTGTGTCCTGCGTGCTCTTCGTGGTGAAAAGTTTTCATTCCACCGCTGGTGAACCGCCCCCTTCATGATGAAGTCCCTGGTGGAGAACTACGGCGGGCGCAGAGTTCGCCTTGAAAATAAAAACTTTGTGTGCTCTGCGGCGTGAATTTTCATTCAATCGTGGGTGAACTGCACTTTTCATGATGAATTCCTGTGAAAAATCCGTCCGTCGTCTTGGCACCGGACCGGTCTAACAACGCACGCTGCCTTATGAATTCTGTGAAATCTCACTATAATTATAGTATAAGATTGAGCGGTAAAGTCAAGTTTTCGTGAGAGAGAAATCGAGGGGCAGCGTTGGAGGAAGCGTTACTTATATGGAGGCAATCCGGCTGGCGAGGTCAGTCAGAAATCTTCGGCAATTGAGGTGAACGGTGCACGATACTGAAACACTAGCGGCTGTACTGGCAATGGCTCGACGCGCCCTGGCAATTCTTGAGGAGCAGGCTGCCGGTTATACGGCTCTGACGATTCCGGCGCATCTCAAAATCGAGTTGGAGGCGAAGCGGCGTGAGGTGGCAGAATTGGAAGCACAGGAGGACCATCGTGGTGATTCAAAGGCTGCTGCATTCCAGCCACCCACCGGCCTTATCCGCGAGCGTTGGGCGCTGCTCGTGGGTGTGGACTATTACGTTGATCCTGGCTTCGCATGCCTGAAGTACTGCGTCGAAGATGTGTTAGCGCTGCAAGCCACGCTCGAAGCAGTGGGGTACACCGTCGTTGCCTTGCACGATGCTGCGCCGCACGAGCACCTCCTGCCTACCCGCGATAACGTCGAGGCCGAATTGACCCGCATCTGCAACGCCGCCGAACAAGATGATCTCATCTGGGTGCATTTCTCCTGTCACGGCAAACTGGTCGAAGGGCAACCGGTGCTGCTCACCCGCGAGAGCCGCACCCCTACGTTGGCGAAGAAGGCCTTGCGGCTTGCCGAGGTGGAGCAGGCATTGCGCCACAGCCCTGCTCGTCGCCAGGTGCTGACCCTCGATGCCTGTCATACCGGTGTCGAGATCGGGCGTGATCTGGCGGATCCGGCGTTCATCCGCAACGCCTACGAATTGGCCGAAGGTTTTGCGCTCCTGGCGGCAAGCACTTCACAGCAAGTGGCTCAGGAATGGGCTGCGAAAGAACATGGCGTGTTCACGTACTTCTTGTTGGAAGGGTTAAGCGGCAAAGCCGACCGGACGAATAAGGGCTTCATCACCGTGAACGATTTGACCACATACACCCTCGATGGTTTACGTAAGTGGAATGTTACCCACGGCGGTATCCTCCAGGAGCCAACGGCGCGCGTAGAGGGATTGGGGGATATGATCGTGGCGGATTTGCGCGGGGCCGGCAAGACGTAGCCTTGCTGACAGACAATCTTGGCCACAACTACCCATCAACTCTGCAGCCGCTAGAGGGTTTGTGGAGAAATCGTGGGGAAAGTGTGGGATTGTCCCATTGAATTGAATTGAACTCCCCATTATAATGGGAAGCGTCAAGCCAATGAGAATAGAAGGCGGCTATTTTTCTGTTTCCAGAAACAAGGGGGAGGAGATGCCAATTCGTGAAGTCTTTTTTGATCTGGGTGATACATTGGTCGAAACCAAACCCGAAATGTACGTTGACGCTGCACAAAGAATAGCCGTTGAAGGTGGAAAAAATATCACGGCAGATGATCTACGAGAAGCCATAAAGGATGAATGGTACGAAAGAAATGGTGAAGACATCCAATGGGTTAACACAGATGAGGTCGAAATTCGGTATTGGCGAGAATTCTATCGCAGTGTACTAGAACGATTAGGTGTGAATACGCCATCACAAGTATTGGTCGATCTGCTTGCACATAGAGCCGCTGATCCAAATTCTTTCGGATGTTTTGAGGATGTGGAAGAAATTCTGGCGGCGCTGAAACGCAAGGGTATAGAGATTGGGTTAATCTCCAATGCTTTTCCATCGGCGAGGCACATTATGGACAAGTTGGGTTTGACACACTGGTTTAACCCGCTTGTGTTATCGTACGAATACACTTGCGCCAAACCTTGTTTAGAAATTTATCAGTATGCAATAGACTGTGCTGGCATCAAACCCGAAGAGGCACTATTTGTGGATGATCGCTTTAAATTTATCGCCGGTGCTGTTGAAGTAGGGATGGAAATTAGGTTATTGGATCGTGAAGGAAAATGTAAGAGTGAATACCCGAAGATTAACAGTTTGTGTGAATTGTTGTGATATGCAATAGGAGTTGGATATGTCGAGAAAAGCCGAAGTTGAAAATAGTAGTGATGCTCTGAAAAAAGCACGTCGTGCCCTTGCAATTCTCGAAGAGCAGGCTGCGGGTTTTGGCAAATTACACATCCCGGCAAATTTACAGATTGAACTTGAAGAGAAGCGTCGTGAAGTCGCAGAACTTGAGGCGCAAGGCCCAGAGTTTTCAACAAACAATGACAATATCAACACTGATTTACATACAAACAGTTCACAGCAAAAAGGTACAACACAAATCAACGTTGTTATTACCGGTGATGGCAATGTTATCGGCGATAGAAGCACAAGTCAGGTGACAAAAATACCCGCACCTCCATCGTCTGAACCTCAAAATCAAGATAGAGAAGCGCCTGCGTGGTTTGGAAACATTGGTCTGAGCAAAAATCCATTTGAACACTTGACAGCAGAAGAGGATGGTGATGACCTCTTACGCTATCGAATCCAACCACAAGCGTTACGGCCTTTGGAAAGGCAAATCCGTGGCGACGAGACTATTAGCCGCTGGATCGTGTTTGGCGATGAAGGTTTCGGGAAAACGGCTTTGCGTATGAGAATAGCACAGAGTCATTATCCTTTGAAAACACAGGATAAAGTATTGTGTATTGTGTATGATGCGGAAGCTTTGAACAATGTTCTGGCCTACGCTAATCATTCGCTAGAAACCTTGAAACCAACTCATTATGTGGACGTCGCCTATGAGTTAGTTCGGGACGTTCTAGAAGACGCCAAAGCCTTCAAAAAATCTCCCGCTTCTGATGTAAGTGCCCGGCAAGCGCTGAACACTATAACTCAAGCCGTTTTGCATCAGGGATTCAGATATTTGCTGTGTCTAGTTGATCAGGTAGATGCAGTCGAGATTGTCGAGATTGAAACACATCCGGAGAAGATATTGTTATTCCTCAAGCCATTGATGCGTTTAGACCAGTTAGCATTGTCAGGATTGGCATTTCGCTATTTCCTACCCAGTGATTTGGCACCACTTATGTATGCGCAACAGAAGACTTTACATTTAGGTCGTTATCAAATTTTTCCCCTAGAGTGGACTGAAGAAGATCTGGAAAGGCTGATAACCCAGAGACTGTCCACATTTTCGAAGTCTATACTCAATCCATATACTTCCCTGGGCCAATTGTGTGAGCCAGGGGCCAATTTTGACGCCCCCATTGATCAAGCGTTGGTTCGGTTGGCCGAAGGTAGCCCACGCGCGGTGGTTTGGCTGGCGAATCGTCTGATTCAGGTACACTGCCAGGCAGAAAATCCGCCGCGCTTTATCCAGCCGGCGACATGGCAGCAAGTCAAAGTTGACTGGCGGAGGTATGGACGAGACCAGTTGTTTGGATCACCGGCACAGAGTGAGGGCTTTGGGCTGGCCGGAGATCGCATCTACTTTCAGGGCAAGGAGGTTGTCCTGTCCGAGAAGTATGATGCGCTTTTGCAGTGCCTGATCCGATCCGGTGACAAGGTTTGCACTAAAGAGGAATTGATACAGGCGGGATGGCCTGGTGAGCGCCCGGAAGGCGTTACCGAGGCTGCTTTGGCAGAGGCTGTGCGGCGTATGAAAGTAGAACTGAAAAGAATGGGGTACGATTCCGGGTGGGTTAAGACTGTGCGAGGACGGGGATACCGTCTACAGAAACCCCAAGAGCATAGTAAAGGCTAGTGCAAAAGGAGGTATCGTATGAACCGATCGAACGAACGCTGTGTGACCAATCATAGCGGCGTATGGACTGAGTTAATCGCTCTATGTCTGGATATGCTTCGGACGTTGCCAGAACATCCCGAAATCCGTTTGTTGAACTTCTGGACTTACCGGGGTGGAGGAAAAACAACCTTCCTGCACCATCTTAAGGCGGCGCTCACCGTGCCGGAGGTTGCACTGGTAGGTTTATGGGATGCTGCTGTTTCTGAGGTTCAGCAAGTCATACAGGAAATCTTGTGCGCGGTTGAAATGTCTTCTCACACCAAGAAAGTAGTTTTGTTGGATAATTTGGATAACTGGCTGCGTGCGGGCGACGGTGAAAGCTTCTTTGAATTTGAACGGCAACTCGTTCTGCCATTACTGGAGAGGAGGGATGTTCTATTGATAACGACTGCCCAAATTCCGGTTCATCAATGGCGTGAATACGATGTGCGCATTCACCAGGAAAATCATCTTATTCGCGCCTTGAACAAAGCAGAGGTTACCCATTTGACAGAAACATGGGCGCTCGATGCGAACTGGCTTTTTGAACAGAGTCTGGGATACCTCCAAATCCTTTGCTGGTTACAACAGGAACCGCATCTTTCAGAAGAGGCATTAGCACAGCGCATAGCCGATTATTTTCTGTCCGCTTTCTCTCCTATGGTGCGCGAGCTAGCCGCGGTTGCTGCGCTGCTGCCTTCGTTTGACGTTGCCGTCTTGCGTGACGTTTTGCCGGCAGAAGAGCAGGAGACGCCAGAGGGACTCTATGCTGTCTATATAGATCGCATCCGCGAGTTAATAGCTGCCGGGCTGGTGGCCTGGGATATGCGTATGGGCGCTTATCACTTCCCTAATGCTACCCTCCGCCGTTTGCTGGCGCGCAGTTTTCAAATATGCCACCGAGAGAATTTCACACGTGTACATGAAAGAGCTATGTTATACTACCAGGCCGAAGCGCGCCGCCCTGGCTATCTTCACTATACGTTGGTCAGCGCGCTCTATCACATGGCTTCTTTTCAATCTGCTCAAGCTGATGGAGACGTCGGAGGTTCCTGTAAACGTTGGGTGCAGGATCATATATCCTTATGGGCAGGGGCAGATTGGCCGGCTGTGTTACAGGCCTGGCAAAGCGGGGCCGGCGATAAAACGGTTAACGAAGAATTACAAGCTCTACTCGGCGTCGAGGTTGTCGATGAAATCACGCAGATGTTGACAGCAGCACAACAGGGTATGGAGGTAACACAATGAGCACACAAGCGTATCCATGGATTGCACGCAAAGTGGCCGATGAGATCTATGAAAAAGTGATCACTGCCGATAATGCGCCTGTCATTTATTTCATCCAGGCACCGGCCGGCGCAGGTAAGACCTTTCTTGCCCGTGATATCGGTGTGCGACTGGGGAGTCCCACCGGTTACGAGCCTTCGCGCCTGGGGAACGTCACCTGGTCAGGCATCCTTGACGTCTACGATCCCGATACGAACAGCAATCAGGGCATCGAGCGTCGTTTGATCGAGGCATTCTCTCACACCGGATTGGAGTTCGAAGCCTATCATGAAGCGCGAAGTATGTACGATGTGTGGTTCAAAGGTGGCATTGTTGGCTCGAGCCTCGAAGACCAACGCAGGAAAGTGGAGACTGCTTTTGCCGAGGGCTTGAAATTGGCGTCGGCACAGCAAATTTTAGTGTTGGCCTTTGATACCATTGAACGCCTCGAGAGTGCGCTAGATCCCTTGCAACAAGCACAAGCCGATAGCGACACAACGGCGGTGATGGATTGGCTCATTTTTCAAATAACCCGCCTGGAGAAAGGCGCCGTTCTGTTATTGGGCCGGCGCGCCAGCCGCTTCTATCAAAAGCTGTGCGCTGCGCTTGCCGAAGCGCGTCGTCCGGCGCCTCGGTCATTTGATCTGGGTGCGCTTGACGCCGCTGAGGCGCAAATTTTCTTCGCCGATCGTATCCAACGTTATCCGCAGTTATCCCATTTGCTGGATGAAGATTTACAGGCTTTGTTGCTGGAACGCACCGCGGGCAATCCTTTATTGCTAGACCTGGCATTGTTGAGCCTGTTAGAGTCGCACGACCCTGGTTCTGTCAAGCAGGCATTGGCAGAGCCTGAAGGGATACGCGCCGTGGAAAGAGCGTTGTTGAGCGCCTATATGAACGCCTTCAAAAAATCGGAGCGCCCAACGCTGTTGCGCTACCTGGCTTTGGCGCGTAACGGCCTATTCCCCGAATTGTTACAGATGTTGGAACCAGAACACGCCACTGCGTTGATCGCTGAATTACAAACAATAGAGGCATTGCCCTTTGTTAAAGTCCGTAACATTTCAGTAGCTGTGCCCGGCCAAGAGCAGCGCGCTTTACGGCGCACCTATTTCCTGCACGATGCAATGTACGCGTTGTGTGATGAAGTTTGGCTCAGACCCGAACAGGTTGTACGCGACAGTCGGCGGTTGGTCGACTGGTACGATGCGCAGGCCGAGAAGCAGCCAGAGGCAGATTTGTGGGTCGAATCGCTTTTTTACCGTATGCGTGCCGATCCGGTCGCCGGCTATCAATGGTACTTGCAACAGGCAGATCAGGCCATTCGCAGTGCGCATACCGGATTGGATATGCGACTACGCGATGCGATGGGACTATTTCTCACCAGCGCCTCCGCTGATACGGCAGAAGACCGCGGACAATTGTTGAGTAGCCCGATTGATCGCAACAACATTGCTGTGCTGATGCCGAATATCTTTGACGACTTCCGTCTGGATAGCGCCATCCTGTGGATGAAGCGTTATATGATACGTGGGAAGACAGAACAAGCCGTGGAAATTGGCGATAAGGAACTATCGTGGGTGGAAGAACAGTTCCGCCGGTCCCCCGAACGATACCGTCTGGCCCTGGCCGAGTTCTTGCTCTGGTATGGTCAGGCGACCATGTATGGGTATGAGATCGATAAAGCGTTGGAACTTTATCAGCGCGTGATTGATTTACTTCCGCCGTTCTCCGCGGACGAATCGTTGAAAGAAGTTCTAGCCGGTTTAAATGAGTTCGAGCGCTGGCGTCTGAGTCTGGTGCTCGGACGCACGTATAACAATCGGGGTTATGCACATTGGATGTACAAAGGTCAATATCATCTGGCGCTCCAGGAGTTTCAGCAGGCGGTTCACCTTTTCCGCATGGCCGATCTGGAAATAAAGAGTCTGGAAGAAGAACTGGCGAATACAAACGATAATATGGGGCGCGTTTATGCTATCCTGGGTAGCGAATTCCAGGCTATTCAATTGATTAAAAAGGGACTTGAAAAGCGTGAGGCTTTAGGTTTGAACTACCGTGTCGCCTTGAGCATGAATTCGTTAGCCCTGGCGTTAAATCGCTTGGGCCGTGTGGAACAAGCGCTTAAGACCATAGAACCTGCCTTGATACATTTTCGCCGCATCGAGGTTGCCCGTGGAATTGGTCTGGGCATGCTCACCCGTGGCATGATCTATCGCAATATGGCGGAAATGTACGACGAATTGAATATCTCTGTAGAAGAGGCGCTCAGGTACACCACTGTGGCCGAGACCGATCTCAAAGAGGCCGTGCGGCATTTCTCGGAGTTCGTCAAGGAGCCAATCCGCGAAGTGCAGGCACGCAATGAAATGGCTTGTTGCCAGCGCGCACGTTACCTGTTTTTGCGCGCCAGTGCGGCCATGAAGAACGAACAGGACATGGCCTTGGTTCAGGGACGCGCATACTTTCGTCAGGCCATCGAATTGGCGCATCAACAAAACTATATCGTGGATGAACTGGACTCTATGCAGGATTTAGCCGTATTGCTGACCCGCGCAGAACAATACGATGACGCGGAACGATACTTGAATGTGATCCGTTCCAAAATTCCAGAGCAGTACGTGATCCGATCAGGACACGGCCTGGTGGAAATTGCTGTTGCAGAGCGCGTAGATGCTTTTTATAAACTCCTGGGCCAGGTGGAATTGCTGGAAGGGGCGATTGTGTATGCGAGGGGCGTGCACCTGGCACGTGAAAGAGGATTATCAGATGATAAGCGGAAGCAGCCGACGCGCGAATCATGGATAGAAACCGCACGCCACTATTTGTTAGCAGTATCCTATTTTAGCCACTATGCTACGGAAACTTTTGTGCGTAGCCTGACTTTTGAACGTATCTATAAGCGCTTTGAAGATTGTGACCCGGCATTGATACGCGAAATTACGCAGGTATATATGCCTCAATGGATGGCAGACTATAAATTGCCGGAGGCACTGGTGCGCAGCTTGTTTCAGGACGTCTTTGGCTTGTTCAGTTGACGTTATGGAGCCGAGGTGGCATCTTCACAACGTCGCCTCACTCATACATCCGCCCCACGTGCAATCCAAAATTTGAATAGGCGAACCGACTCGGCCAAAATGTTGTTGAATATGTTTCACAATCGCCAGGGCATGGCGTGCCAAAACTGAAGTGTCGGTTATTCGTGCTTCCATCATAATGCGATAGACCGGTTCTGTACTCGCCGGTCGACACTCAAGTTTGTTAAGATCAGGAATGGCATCACATATTTTACTCAATAAACTCAACAAACCCGGAATGCCTTCTGCAGAAGGTAACGAAGCACCACGGCCAATCCATACACTGGCCTTAATTTGAGGCCATTTGCGCATTCCCGGCGCCAAATCTTGTAATGTGATACCCGGTCGTTCTGCCAGCATGGCAAAGACGAGCAAAGCAGTGCGTAATCCATCGCCGGTAACGTGGAGATGATCCGTATGTGCAATGACGTGTCCGATTTCCTCTCCCCCCAATGTCAAATCTCCTTCAACCAGCGCATAGGTGATGTATTTGTCACCGTTCTGTACTTCACGGCTGGTAATGTTGTGCTGGTGCAGATAATGTATCAGACCTGAATTACTCATTGGCGTGATGACTACCGCGTTTTTTTGCAAACGTCGTTCAGCCTGCAGCTTTACAGACAACATTGCCAGCACCATGTCACCGTCGTAAAATCGGCCCGCACGATCGACAAACACAGCTCGGTCGGCATCGCCATCAAGAGCGACGCCAAGGCTTGCATTGTAACGCTGTAACTCGTGCGTCAGAAGACCGGGATTGAAGCGCACATGTTCGCTGCCGGCTCTATAATTGATATTGGTGCCATCCGGCGAAGCATTGAGCACAGTATGAGGAATGTGTAGTTTTTCTAATACTGTGGGTCCTATTTGCGAAGCTGCGCCATGGGCGCAGTCAATAACAACGGGCGACGTTAATCTCTCATAAGCCTGCGCTTCACGGACAAGGGCTGATGCATACTGGAGACTGAAGTCAGGTTGTTCAATGGGTAAGGTAGGACGAACTTCATAAGGGAGGCGCGTATCGCTAAAGAAGAGATTTTCGATGAAATGTTCCGTCTCATCATTGATTTTGATACCCCGACTGTCGAATACCTTAATGCCATTTTCGATAAGCGGGTTATGCGAAGCCGAAACCATGGCTCCACCCGCAAAAAAACCTTTGCTAATCGTCAAGTATGAAATTGCTGCAGTCGGGAGAGTGCCAGCATCTACAACATGCACACCGCCACGAGCTAACCCGTCCACGAGCCAAGCCTTCAACCGCTGGCTTGATTCGCGGGTGTCGGCACCTATCAAAAAGGTAGGAATAGGAGTATGCTGTTGAAGCCAAACAGCTAAAACCCGCCCCAGCCGTTCAACATCTTCACATCTTAAGGGATGTTTGTCAACGATGCCGCGAATACCATCTGCACTAAAGAGCCGACTTCCCATAGTTGTTTTCTCCAATCTATGTAGAGCGCTCGTTAGCCTTAGTCATTGGATAGGCAATGACCCTTTTACTATGGTAGCATAAATATTATGCAAAAGCAAGAGCCAAAACCTCATTCTTTTCTAAGATGCCTTGATTCAGAGCCAGGTGACTTGCTTGATCTGCCCTCGCAGGCGCGTTGTGTGTCCTCAGATACGCCCAGAGAGGAAACGGCACAACCCATCCCCTTGCGTTCGGCCGTCTTCCTTGACCGGGACGGCACCATCAACGAAGAACATGGCTATCTTCGCCAACCGGCAGCGGTGCGACTTCTCCCTACCGTCGGCGAGGCACTGGCGTTACTCAATGCCCTGAACATCCCTGTGATTATCGTCACCAACCAATCTGCCTTAGAGCGTGGGTTGATGACCCGCGTTGAATTTGATGCGGTCAATCATGCCCTCCGGACAGCGTTGCAAGCCTGCGGCGTTCGCTACGACGCGCTGTATTGTTGTCCCCATGCGCCGGACCATGTGCCTCCATGCCCATGCCGCAAGCCACGCCCTGGATTGCTTGTGCAAGCGGCTGCGGATTTTGACCTTGATTTGTCACGCTCCTACGTCATCGGGGATAAACAGTCTGACCTGGACGCCGGTTATGCCGTCGGTTGCCGCACCGTTCTGGTACGCACAGGATGTGGGGACACAACTTATCGGACTCTGGCGCAACAACGACGACAACCGGACTACATTGCGGACACACTCTTGGAAGCCACTCAATGGGTCACATGGGCCATACAACAGTCAAGGCGGTAGAGGGGCGCTCTTTGCCTTGCCCTCGCCACAGAGGCGAAATGTACCTTAACGGCAGAAAGCTCCTTTACCGATTTGAAAATCTGCATTATAATCACCGCGTAGATAATACAATGGCCTGGCAACAGGCCCGGGGTATAGGACGCCTGGTGATCTGAAAGGGAATGCGACGTATGGAAGTCAATCTTGCGGATGAACGAGCGTTTATTTTGCAGGCGCAACTTTCTGTCGATCAAGCAGAAGGGCGCGCGTGGGGTCACAAAGTCGATGCGTTTGGGACGGTGGCGAAAATGGGCAGCCTGCTTCAACGTCCCAAAGACGATGATTTCAAACTGCTGTACAAAGAGCAGCGCTATGAACCCTTCTGGCACGTGGTGTGCGATGCGCGCTACATCTACGAGCGCTGCGGTGATTATCCCCTGGCGTTCAACGATCCTGCGGTCAGGTCGGTGACGATTGACGCGGTAGAATATCAGGTCAGCAATGGAAAGATCGTCCTGACGGGATTGGAGCATTGCCGGGAGGAACTGCACGCCAACGTTTTCTGCGATGGTCTGACGAGCACGCGAAATCCGGCGTTGGCGGATTATATCCAATATGCCGCCGTCGAAATCGCCGGCGATGACCTTGATGATTTCTCCGCCAGTGATGCGGTCGTCGTGCCCCCGGCGGCGCGTGCCTCGGCGATTGTCCACGAAGTGCTGATTGAGATGATCAAAAGTGTGAAAGCCGAGCGCATTTTGGAGGATTGCATCGATGTCGCGCAGATCGATCTCTACTATCGTCCTGTGTATGCTTTTCAATATCGCTGGCTTTCCAAAAAGAAAGAAACTATTGTCGAGTACGATGGGCTAACCGGGCAGTGGCAGGTCGGTGGGAAGACGTTCCAGCAATATATCGGCAAGATCCTCGATCCCGATTTTCTCTTCGACGTGGGCGTGGAGACGGTGGATCTGCTTGTGCCCGGCGGCGGTCTCGCCATCAAACTGGCGAAGAAGAGCCTTGACGTTGCGTATGGATCGAAGCCAGAGGGATAGTTAGCTGACAGCGCTCTCGCAATGGTGGGCCTGGGTGGGCCATGTTAACGTGGCAGTCTCTGCATGGAGAGGATGTCCTTATTAGCGGGTAATGGATAATATCATCTGGTCCGGCAGGACTCGCCGAACCTCTGGGGAGAAATGGATGGGATGACAGATACAGTTTTGGTAGTCAACGATGATTTCTCTGAAGGTCAGTTCCTGGCCGAATTATTGACCTCGCGCGGCTATGCCGTGCATCTCTGGCCTCACGCAAAGGTCAACCCGGAAGCGCTGTCCGCTCTTGCCCCCGACCTCATCATCCTCGATCTGACGTGTGCTGAAGCCTACGCACATCAGAAAAAAAACTTTCCCTGGCCGGCTCCCGTCATTATCAGCGGGGTGGTCGCGGCGGAGGAGGAACGGGTGAAAGTCTTTGCCCTCGGGGGAGGGGATTATCTGGCCAAACCTATCCATCCGCCGGAAGTGCTGGCACGTGTCGAAACCCGTCTGACCCTCCAGCGATTGCAACGGCAGGTCGTCGTTCAAGATGAGCATCTTCAGGAAGAAATGGCTCTCCGGCAAGAAGCTGAAGCCGCCTTCCATGCCGCCCAAGAGACCCTGGGGCGGCAGGCGACCGAAAGCACGGCGACCCTGCGCGCCTCCGAGGCCATGTTTCGCTATCTCTTGGGGCGGATGAACGATGGCTATGTCATCGTCGATGATCGGGAACGGGTGCTTTATGCGAATGCCCGGGCGCAAGGATACCTGGGACTGGGGCATGAGATCGACAAAGCCGAACCGCCGACCTTTACCGACCTGGTCTTGCAACAGTATCACCGCGAGCCACAGGCAGCCTGGGCGTTCTGGCCGAAGAAGATGTTCATCAACAAAATGCCGGTGCCGCTTTACCTGGTGTGCCCGGAGACGCCGCTCGCTAAAGCCTTTTGGTTGCAAGTGGAGATGTTGGATATCGCCGCTGGTTTGGATATGGAAGCCGGACGCATCATCTGCCTGAAAGACATCACCGAGAAAACCGCCCTGCAGGAAGAATTGAGCCGTTTCCATTCGGTCGTCGCGCACAAACTGCGCACCCCCCTGGTGCCCCTTTATACCGGCCTGTCCTTTTTGGCCGAACGGCTGGCAACGATGTCGCGGGACGATATACTCATGTTTGTGCAAAATGCCGCCGAAGGGGCCAAACACCTTTACAGCGAGATCGAGGAGATTATTCGTTATCTCGACGCCCCTCTTATGGCGACGGCCGAGGCCGCTTTCTCGCTGGCGAATTTCGCCGCCCTGCTCGCGGACATCAGCGCCGATCTGTTGCTGCCGGATGTTAAGGTGACGGTCGCCGAATCGTTGCAGAGTCAGCATCTGGCGCTCTCGCAGTGGAGCCTCGAAGTGATCTTGTGGGAGATCTTGGAAAATGCCAAAAAATTCCACCCGCGCAACATGCCGGTGATCGCAGTGGATGTTGCAGCCACTGGCATACAGCAGGCCAGGATTCAGGTCTGGGACGATGGCCTGACCTTGTCACCGGAACAATTGGTGCGCATGTGGATGCCCTATTATCAGGTCGACAAATTCATAACGGGTCAGATCGCCGGCATGGGATTGGGGCTCTCCATGGTGGCCACACAGGTCTGGAGCGTGGGCGGCACGTGCCACAGTTTCAACCGCGAAGATGGCCCCGGCATCGTGATCGAACTCATGCTGCCCACGCGTGAATAATGGTTCTCTGTTGACGGGGTGAGGGAAAAACGGCCTTAGTTTTTGCCCCGGATGACACGGATTTCACTGCTTCCTGGACTCGTCAGGATGATATGACCCCCCCAGCGTGGGATTTTTACCGCCGCGAGCGTCGAGTTCGCCGCGATGGATGCTCTTTCTCTGCGTCTTCAGCGTGCTCCGCGGTGGAAACGAATTTAGCCGCGTGTCCAACATCTTGTTGTGCCCTTGACGTGACGAACATCTATTACCTCAAGGGCCTTCAGCAGCAAGAACATCCCGAAAGCATCTGCCGCGCAGTGATGATGCGCACGCTCGACTACAAGCTCGTGCGCCATCCCCTCGGCGTGAGCGAGTTGTACGACCTGCGCACCGATCCGCGCGAGCTGCACAACGTCTACGCGGATCCCGTCTATGCCGCTATCCGCAACCAAATGGAAGCTGGTCTGCTCGATTGGACCATTCGCACGGCGGACGTTGTGCCGGTGGGGGAAGACCCGTGCGGATTGCCCCGTGAAGAAGGCCTTGCGCCGGATCATAATCCGGCACTGCTGAGACGGCGGATTGTGATCCGCCTTAAGCGTTGAAATGGGAG
The DNA here is from genome assembly GCA_035415725.1 of Anaerolineae bacterium. GTDB lineage: Bacteria > Chloroflexota > Anaerolineae > B4-G1 > SLSP01 > DSWT01. The sequence continues at coordinate 28,691 of DAOOGN010000048.1, forward strand.
GAACAAATCTGGCGGGGTTATATTTGCTTTATGCGCGTGGAATTGGGGGATAGCGCAATCCTCGCGCCAGAGCATAATCCGGCGTTGTTGCGACGGCGGATTGTGCTCTGTCTTAAGCGTTGAAGTAAGGTCGTTGAAGTAAGATTATTCTTGAGCGATGCACTTCCCGAGCGTACCAACTCCCACGCACCAAGAACGGCGAGGTCTCCGCATACGTTTTCTGGCAATTATGGCAGAGATGTCGTTGCACCCGCACGCTGTCGCGTCCGCCAAAACCCCACGGCTGACGCCAATACCCCCCATTCTTGATCGTCCCCCACTCCCCCAGTGTGGGCAGTGTTTCCAGTCCCACGCTGTCCGCTGGGCCAACTCCTGTAACTGTTTCAGGAAAGCTTTCCCACGTTCTATGATGTTCATCTGTACGCCCACCTGGGTTTGTTGTACTGTCCCTGGTCGGTGCGCACATCACCTTTTTGTCAAATCCTGGCGCGCCTGAATCTACCCACACACTTTAGAACCGAGTCAAAAACATTGTCATTGCGTAAGTTCTAAGAGTATAATACAGGAATATGAATTATCCTGTCTTTGTCGTCAGTGCGCCGGGCATGGAAGATATCACGGCGCGCGAAATAGCCGAGTTGGACCTGGCGCGGGGCGGGACGGCGCAGACCGTACCCGGCGGCGTGGAATTCTCCGGCGACCTGGAGACCGTCTACCGTGCCAACCTGCTGCTGCGGACGGCGAGCCGGGTGTTGGCGCGGCTCAGCACGTTCTACGCGACCGACTTCTCCGAGCTGCGCACCAAAGCGAGCCGCCTGCCCTGGGAGCGTTATCTGCGTCCCGGACAGCCTGTGTCCATCCGGGCGACTTGCCGCGAATCGAAGCTCTATCACTCGGACGCCGTCATCGAGCGCGTGCTAGGGGCTATTAAGGATCGTCTGAGCGCGTCCGTAACGTTGTGCGCCGCGACTGACGATGCCGTCGCAGACGGCGGGGAAGCTGACCGCCCCGCGCAGGTCGTCGTCGTGCGCCTGTTCAAGAATCGCTGTACCGTGAGCGTGGATAGTTCGGGCGCGCTGCTGCACCGGCGTGGCTACCGCCTGGCGACAGCCAAAGCGCCGCTGCGCGAGACGTTGGCGGCAGGGTTGGTGCTGGCCTCCGGGTGGGATGGGCGCACGCCGCTGCTCGATCCCTTCTGCGGTTCGGGGACGATCCCCATCGAGGCGGCGCTGTGGACGCGGAACATCGCGCCGGGCAAAGCGCGGAACTTCGCCTTTATGGCGTGGCCCGACTTCACGCCGGACGTGTGGGAATCCACGCTGGCGGCGGCGATTGCGGCGGAACGCCCCGATGCGCCCCTCCTTTTGGCCTCCGACCGGGATGCCGGAGCGATTCGCGCCGCGGAGGCCAATGCTGCGCGCGCGGGCGTCATCAACGACATTGCGTTCACTTGCCGGGCCGTTTCGGCCATCGCGCCGCCGCCGGAGCCGGGGTGGGTCGTCACCAATCTGCCCTACGGCGTGCGGGTGAGCAAAAACAAGGACTTGCGCAATCTGTATGCGCAGTTTGGCAACGTCCTGCGCGCGCAATGTCCGGGGTGGCGCGTGACCTTTCTGTGCAGCGACCTTCTCCTTATCGGACAGACGCGCCTGCCTGTGGAAACGACTCGCGTGTGGACGAACGGCGGCTTGCGCGTGCGGGTGGCGCAGGGGGCCGTTCCTCGTTAAGTTGGTTCAGCACGTGACGTGGAAGAGTCCGATGACGGCGCCTTTCGCCCCGTTCCAGGCTTTCAGCGCTTCCGGCGTCGGCAACAATTCCACCCGGCATGCCTTGCTGCGAAAATAGTCTATCGCTTCCTCCGACAACGTGACCAGGCCGCTTTGTCCGGCGCCGATGATGAGACGGAGGTTTGTTTTCGAGAGTATCCTCACTCTATTCTTATTGATCCCGAAGGGTATATGTTCAAGTGTTATAGTATATTGGGTGATGCCCGGTATAGATTGGGAAATGTCACTGATACTTTCGAGGAGAACTTGCCACTGTTTGAAATGTGCGGTGTTTCCTATTTGCAAGGGAGGGTGCCAGTTTCAAGCATCTCTAAAAAACAATGGCCAATATGGACACAAATATTGTATTAAGGATATATTGCTCTACGATTTCGAGGAGAATCTCCGTCTTGGGATATTTTGAGGGATGAAGATGATACCAGGGGATGTTACAGTGGATGAAGTGTGAATTGGTCGCCTTGTTTTTACATTCGCCGGCGGTTATTTTTCTGGATGAGCCTACGATTGGTTTGGATGCTTCTGCCAAGGCGCATGTGCATGAATTCATCAGAGAAATCAACACTGAGGAACACAAGACCGTCATTTTGACCTCGCACGATACGCAAGACATAGAAGCGCTGGCAAAGCGCGTGATTGTCATTGATCAGGGGCGGCTATTGTTCGATGGCGATCTGGCGCAATTCAAGCGGAATTTTGGCTCCGGGGAGAAATTAGTGACTTTGGAACTGGCCGAGCCGGTTTCTCCGCGGATATGGGAGGGTTTCTTTCCGGCGGATAGTGTAGAACTGGTAAACATAGCAGAACATCAATTGATCGTTAAGGTAAACCATCAGCTTACTGTTTACGACATTCTTAAGCTGGTGGAGCGCAACGCCAAAGTCCAAGACATTCACATTGAAGAAGAAGCGATCTCAGAAATGGTGCGCCGCATCTATGAACACCAAACTGCCTTATAGACATCTCTTCACCATAGGCATTCGCGAAGCTTTCGTCTATCAAGCTGATTTTTATATGAAGCTGCTGTCGAGCATCGTGCTTGTGATTGCGCAGTATTTTTTGTGGCGAGCGATTTTTTACAATCAAACCCACATTGGCAACTTTAGTCTCCAGGAAATAGTGACGTATATGGCCCTGGTCTGGATTACGCAAGGATTCTCCGACACAGTCTGGATGGCCCGCAATTTGCAGAACAAAATTCTCAGCGGGGCGATCGCGCACGAATTGCTATACCCTCTCAACTATCCTGTGTATACGCTGGTCTTGATTTATACTATTGGACTTTTGACAACGTAAACTTGACTTGACTGACGTCGAGTTGAAGCAGAA
>DAOOGN010000049.1:0-31679 GCA_035415725.1 Anaerolineae bacterium
GAATTGTACTCCATTTCCATTTAGCATGTGGTCTAGTTTTTGGGGGTAACTTCAGGTATTGGCGGTATACTACCGGCGTAAATGAACGCCTAAAGTGAGCTGGTGCATGGAATTAAAGCAATATTTCGCCGTGATTAAAAAGTGGTGGTGGTTAGCGGTGGCCTGTGTGCTGATCGCTTCAGTCTCCAGTTACCTGGGCACCCAGGAGATGCCGCGCATCTACAGCGCGACGACGACGTTGATGGTCGGACAGGCGCTGCAACAGGCCAACCCATCCAGCCAGGACATCTGGCTCAGCCAGCAGTTAGCGCAGACTTACACCACGATGGTCAAACGCCGGCCCATCCTCGAAGCTGCGGCGCAGGCCCTGGGACTCGAGTATATTCCTGCGGCGGACAACGTCTCCGCCCGCGTGGTCTCCGGCTCACAGTTGCTGGAAATTACCGTGCTGGATACTGACCCCGAACGCGCCCGCATCCTGGCGGATGAAATCGCGCAGCAATTGATCAAGCAAACACCCACCGATTCGCCGGAAGTGCAGGAACGGCGCGACTTCGTCCAGCAACAGCTCAAAGACCTGGAAGACAAAATCGAGACAACGCGCGCCGAAATCGACGACGAACAGAAGAAGCTGGACGCCGCTAACAGCGCGCGCGCCATCCAGCAGTGCCAGTCCAACATCACCGCGCTGCAACAGAAACTCTCTTCCTACCAGTCGACGTATGCCTCATTGCTCACCACCGTGCAAGGCGGCATCAACTACGTCACCGTCGTCGAACCGGCGAGCACGCCAACGATTCCCATCAGCCCCAACGTCTCGCAGACGGTGCTGCTCGCCGCGGCCATCGGCCTGGTGTTGGCGCTCGGCGGCGCGTTCCTCATCGAATACCTGGATGATACCGTGAAGACGCCTGAGGAAGCCACGCAGTTGACCGGCCTGCCCACCTTAGGGGCCATTGCCCGCATCGAGGGGAAAACGCCCGAAAACCAGCTCATTGCCGTCCATCATCCTCTCTCGCCCATTGTCGAGGCCTACCGCGTCCTGCGCACCAACATCCAGTTCTCCGCCATCGACAAACCGCTCAAGACCTTGATGATCACCAGCCCGGCTCCCTCGGAGGGCAAAAGCGTGACGCTGGCGAATCTGGCGGTGGTGATGGCGCAGTCAGGACTCAAGGTGATTGCGGTGGACACCGACCTGCGGCGTCCCATCCAACACAAGATTTTCGGCGTGTCCAACGATTTTGGCCTGAGCGATGGCATCCTCCATGCCAATCCCGGCATTATGGAGCACATACAGCCCACGCCGGTGGAGAATCTCTGGTTGCTGCCGAGTGGCACACTGCCCCCCAACCCCGCCGAGTTGTTGGGATCGAAGCGCATGGGGGAAATCATCGAGGAACTGAAAGCCAACGCCGACCTGGTGATCTTCGACACACCGCCTGCGCTGCTGGTCACCGACGCCGCCGTGCTCGCCACCCACGTCGATGGGGTGTTGCTGGTCAACGACGCCGGTATGACGCGGCGCGCCATGTCACAGCGGGCCGTGCAAGAGCTACGTCGTACCCACGCGCCGCTGCTCGGTCTGGTGCTCAACCGTCTGTCGACCCGCCGGGGCAGTTACTATTACTACCAGTACTACCACTACAAATACTACCGTCACGAAGACGGCACCGTCGAAAAACGCCGCTCCAAAGTGGAGAAGAAGCGGCGAAGTAAGAGGTAAGAGGTAAAAGGTAAAAGGTAAGAAACGTAAGGTAAGGTTCACGTTTTACTCTTATACTCTTAACTCTTTACGTTTTAGGTATACCGTTGCGTGATCGGCAGCCGCCGGTCCTTGCCGAAGGCGCGTGCCGTGATACGCACACCCGGCGGCGCCTGCCGTCGCTTGTACTCGTTGCGATCCACCATGCGCACCACACGCCGTACCAAACCTTCCGGCAACACTAACCCCGCTACAATGTCATCCGGTGACTGATCCTCTTCCACATAAGCCGTGAGAATGGCATCCAGCACTTCGTAGGGCGGCAGCGTGTCGGTGTCCTTCTGATCCGGGTGCAGTTCTGCCGAAGGAGGCCGGGTGATACAGCGTTCAGGAATCACAGGAACGTCACCTTGCGCGTTGCGCCACTGCGCGAGATCGTACACCAGCGTCTTCAGCACGTCCTTGATGACCGCGTAGCCACCGGCCATATCGCCATAGAGCGTCGCGTAGCCTGTACTCATCTCACTCTTGTTGCCGGTCGTCAACACCAACCAGCCGAACTTGTTCGAGAGCGCCATCAGATAATGACCGCGAATCCGCGCCTGCACGTTCTCCTCGGCGACGCCCGGCGCCGTACCCGTGAAAGGCTTCGCCAACACGTCGAGGTACGCCTGAAAGACGTGCTCGATGGGGATGGTCATCAACTCAATACCCAGGTTGTCTGCGAGCTGCGCCGCGTCGGTGTTGCTCATAGCCGAAGTGTAGCGCGACGGCATCGCCACACCCACCACGTTCTCCGGCCCCAGCGCCTCCACCGCAATGCACGCCACCAACGACGAGTCGATGCCGCCGGAAAGCCCGATCACGACCTTCGCAAAGCCGTTTTTGCGGACGTAGTCCCGCGTGCCCAGCACAAGTGCCTGATAGATTTCGGCCAGGGGCGGCAGCGGTTCAACGATATGGGGTGCACACGCTTCCCAGGGGGACGCCGCCGTCGCAGCTCTGGCGGCGGGCAGCGTCACCGTCGGCAGCGGCTTGACGACGGCCTTACGCCACCGTGGATCGTGCAGTCGCCAGCGAAAAACGGCCCCTAAATCCACGTCCGCCACGATAAAGTCCTCGGCAAACTGTTGACCCCGCGCGATGACCTGTCCACGCTCGTTCACCATCACACTGCCGCCGTCGAAGACCAGCTCATCCTGTCCACCCACCAGATTGCAGAAGGCGACCACGGCAGCATTGTCGGCGGCGCGGGTGGCGAGCATCTGCTCGCGGGAGGCCATCTTGCCCGCGTGGTACGGCGAGGCCGAGATGTTCACCAGCAGCCGCGCCCCACCCTGCAACGCCTGGATTTCGGGCGGTCCTGCCGGGTACCAGATGTCCTCGCAGATGCTGACCCCGAAGACTACCCCGTCGCGCTCGAAAACCGGAATGTCCGTTCCCCGACGGAAATAGCGATCCTCGTCGAAGACAGCGTAGGTGGGCAGGTAATGTTTGTGGTACGTCTGGATCCAGGCCCCATCGTGCAAAATGGCGGCGGCGTTGTAGACATCGTTGTCCACATCGGCAAAGCCGACGATGGCCGTGATCCCCTGCGTCGCCTGCGCCAATTCTAACACAGCGGCCATGTTCGCCTGCAGGAAAGCCGGTTTGAGCAGCAGGTCTTCCGGCGGATAACCGGCAACGGCTAATTCGGGGAATACCACCAGGTCCGCACCGGCTTCCTGCGCCTGTCGGATGCCGGCCTCGATTTTGCGTATGTTTCCTTCAATGTCGCCGACCAGGGCGTTCATCTGCACCAGAGCCACCCGCCAACGGGTCATCATCAGTCTCCTGTGAAAATAGCCGGTGTTGCAGGGCAAAGCGGCCCTGCGCCCTACGCCGCGAGTTCCCTTCATCCAACCGCCGGTGAATGCTGAGTGTCCGTGAAAGTAGCGCGGATTTCCCCCAGCGCCCATGCGAGCACATCTTCCGTGATGATGAGCGGCGGCGCGAAGCGGATGACAGTGTCGTGCGTTTCCAGCATCAGCAGCCCCCGCTCCTTGAGTTGCCGACAAAAACGGCGCGCGTTTCCCACTTCATCCTTGAGCACGATGCCAATGAGCAAACCCTTGCCGCGCACTCCGGCGATAAAGGGGCTATCGATAGCTCGCAGCTCGCGCAGCGCCCGCGCGCCTAGCTCACGCGCACGCTCCGGCAGCTTCTCCTCAACAATCACCTTGAGCGCCTCACGCGCCACTGCCGCGCTCAGCGGATTACCGCCGAACGTCGAGCCGTGCATCCCCGGCGAAAACAGCCCCAGAATCTCCTGCCGCCCGACGACGGCGGAGATCGGCAACATCCCCCCGGAAAGCGCCTTCCCCATCACTATCATATCGGGACGCACCCCTTCCCAATCACAGGCAAAGAGCTGACCGGTGCGCCCTAACCCGGTTTGAATTTCATCGGCGATGAACAACACATTGTGCCGGTCGCAGACCTGACGGGCGGCGCGCAAGAATCCTTCCGGCGGTACGATCACCCCCCCCTCGCCCTGGATCGGCTCAACGAGGAAGCCCACGGTATGCGGCGTGATGGCGGCCTCGAGCGCTGCCGCGTCGCCGTAGGGGATGGCCTTGAACCCCGGCGTCAGCGGGCCGAAGCCTTGCCGGTACAGAGGCGTCGTCGACAGCGAAATAGCGGTGATAGTGCGCCCGTGAAAATTGTGCGCGCAGACGATGATCTCGGCCTGGTTGTCAGGAACGCCCTTCACCCGGTAACCCCACAGACGGGCGGCCTTCAACGCTGCCTCGACCGCCTCGGCCCCAGAGTTCATCGGCAGCATCATCGGATAGCCCGTCAAAGCACACAATTCCTGCGCCAGCAGGGGAAACTGGTCATTGTAAAAAGCACGCGAGGTGAGGGTCACGCGCTGCGTCTGTTCAATCAGCGCGTTGACAATACGGGGGTGACGGTGGCCCTGGTTCAACGCCGAATAAGCGCTCAGACAATCCAGGTATTTCTTCCCCTCCACATCCCACACCCACACACCCTCGCCGCGCGCGATCACCACATCCAGGGGATTGTAGGTATTCGTGGCGTGACGTTTTTCCAATGCAATGTAGTCCGCAGTGTTCATGATCATACCTCCTGAAAATCGTTAGAAGTTGAACAAGCCGTTGACAAATAGGTTTGCACTCCCTTGTCAAGAACCCTCGAGGGCGCCAGGCTCGCCTATCGGGTGTGCGTTTATCGTAACATGGGGAAAGAGGGGGTCAAGTGATGCTTATCCGTTTATCGTCAGGTAAATGACAGCCGACCGGCAATCCAGGAATTTGCCCCTCATGGTTTTTCAGGATTTCGTGGGGTCGAAATAAGAAACCGGCCACGGATTGACACGCAAAGGATAAAAAATCAGCGTAATCCGTGTCATCCGTGGCAAAAACCACAGCCGTTTTTCCCATCACCCCGCCAGGTCCCAGAGAACCCAGCCCATTCGACAACTTGCCCTGAATTTCAAGAGGACTATACTCAGATTCTGGATTCGCTATGGCCAATTTTCCCGACGAGGGGATACCCAATGCCTGCACTCTATTGGACCGACCAACCGATTGCGACTGTTGAAGAGGATCATTTTGGTTTTCAAGAGTACGCCGAGACCCTGGCGCGGGTGGCGCTCAGCGGCAGTACCCCCCTGACAATCGGCATCTTCGGCCCGCGCGGTGTCGGCAAGACCAGCCTGATGCATCTGCTCTGGACAACCCTGGCGGAACAGCCGGCGCCCGATCTCCGGCGTCCCTACGGCATCTGGTTCGACGCCGGCCTGGATCACGATGAAAAAGCACCGTGGCAGAGACTCCTGCTGCACGTCCTCGCCGAAGTCCGCGAAGCCGCGCTGACACCCGCCGACATTCACAACCTTGCCCAATGGGAGGCCATCCTTGCTCCTGAGACACAGCGTGGAAACCGCGCCCTCGTGGAACCGGCCCTCGCCCGCCCCTCCTGGCAAAAGATGGAGGATTTCCGCGTCGGATTCGCCCAACTGGTCAGCGAGCAGATCTGGCGCCGCGACGCCGTGCTGGTCATCTGCATCGACGAACTCGACGACTGCGCCCCCGACCACGTCGTGCAGCTCTGCGACACGGTCCTCCGTTTCCTCACCGTGCCGGGCTGCGTCATCCTCCTGGGAGCCGATGGCGAGCGCCTCACCCACATCCTCGGCGGGCAAGGCAGCGATCCCACCAGCGCCGTGGAAAAGCTGGTGCAGTTGCCGTTTGCCCTGCCGCCGCTCCAGGAAGCGCAAATCGAGCACTTCCTGGCCCAGATCGCGCCCGGCATCCCCATCGAAGCGCGCCGTGCCTTCACCGAAGGTCTGCCGCCCACCCCCCGGAGCCTCAAACGGGCGCTCAACCTCTTCCAGTTGCTCATGGAACTGGCTAACCGGCGCGTCACCGGAGATAATGGAGCCGCCCTCGATCCCGACCTGCTGGCAAAAACCGTCATCATCCGCGAACGCTACCGTCCCCTCTATCACAGCCTGCTCGACTATCCCCACCTGCTCCAGGAACTCGAAGCGCGGGCACGCGGCATCCAGCCCGAACCGGGGAATGTGTTCCTGCCCGGTGCCGACGCGCTCAAGCCGTTGCTCGAGCGCTACGCCGCGGAGCGCCCCCTCACGCGCCTCCTGCGCCGTGGTGCAACATTTTCCGGCCTCACGCCGCCGGACCTCGGCCGCTACCTGCATCTCACCTTGATCGCCACGCGGGATCAAAGCGCCCAAACGGGGCCGGATCAACAGTTATGGGAAGACATGCTAAGCGGCGACGCCGGGCGCATCCGCACTGCCGTGGAGATGGCGCGGCAGCGCGAGTTGCACCCGCTCTACATCAACGCCCTCGTCCAGTTCGTCCAGCGCCGGCATCCCACGCCTGTCGAACAGCGCCTCTCCGCGGCCCTGGCATTGGGTCACTTCGGCGACCCGCGTCACTTCGACGAGGTGGTGGACATCCCGGCCGGCGCGTTCCCCTGCGGAGAAGAGCGCCTGCCTTATTACTTACTCGCCTACCGCATCCGGCGTTACCTGGTCACCAACGCCGAATATGCCCAGTTCCTCCAGGCACACCCCGACATACCGATCCCGCAAACGCCGGATGATTGGGGACGCGCCTACAACTGGGATGCAGAACGCCGCACCTACCCCCCTGGCAAGGGCAACTATCCCGTCGTCCTCGTCACCTGGGATGAAGCGGCGGCGTACTGCGCCTGGGTCGGCGGACGATTGCCCACGCAGGAGGAATGGGAGCGCGCCGCGCGTGGCTCCGACGGGCGTGTCTACCCGTGGGGCAACGAGTTCCTCGCCGGGCACGCCAACACGCGCGAGAGCGGCCTGGGCGCCCCCACCCCCGTCGGCGTCTTCATCGATGGAGCCAGCGCCGAGGGCTTGCTGGACATGGCCGGCAACGTGTGGGAATGGACCGCCAGCGACTACAACCTCCAGACCAAAGTGATCCGCGGCGGCGCGTGGAACTTTCCGGCCGACTCGGCCCAAATCTGTGCCATCGAGCGTAGCCGTCCTGACAACCGCTCTCCGGCCATCGGCTTCCGCGTCGTCTTCCCGGCCTCGCCCAAACCGACTTGACGCAATCCTGCTTTTTTCTATAATAGAGAGTAGTTATGTGGTTTGCGCTCCAGAAAGAGAGTTTCCCGCCGAGTGCGCAGCAAGCGCCGAGTTTTGCTACGTTTTCTCTACGTTCTCAGCGGCGAAAAACAGGAAACTGCATAACGGCTGTTTTCTAATTTCTAACTTCCCTAAAGGAGCCCCTGTGGAAGGTCGAGTTTTGTTGATCGAAGACCACCCTGGCAACCGGGCGTTGCTCACGCAGCAATTTATCAAAGAAGGATTTGAGGTCGCCGAAGCTGCCACCGCCGCGGAGGGAATCAAAGCCGCCATCCGCCTTATGCCGCAGGTCATCGTCCTCAGCATGAGCCTGCCGGATATGTCCGGCGCGGACGTGGCCCGCCGTCTGCGCGAGATCAACCGCACCAAGCATGTTTTCCTGATGCTGATTGGGGATAAAAACGACCGTGAACAGCGGCTCGCCGGATTGGACCTGGGAGCCAATGACTTCATCGATAGCCCCTTCGATGCGGAACTGGTGACTCTGCGGGTGCGCAACGCCATCCACCGCAAAAACCTGGACAACCTCACCGATCCCATCACCGGCCTGCCCGCCGGGCGCATGGTCCACGACGAACTGCTGAACCTGCTGCAATCCCCCACAGGCGATTGGGCGCTCATGCGCTTCCGGGTGCTCAAACTCGACCCGCTGCGCGAGGTCTACGGCCTGAATGCGGGCGAAAAACTGCTCGGCGACGTGGCGCGCCTCCTCGCCGAAACCATGGCCCACGACGAGATCCACAACGACTTCCTCGGCTACGGCGGACACGACGACTTCATCGTCATCACCCAAAAAGAGCGCGCCGCAGACCTCGAGGCCGAGGTGCGCGCCGGCTTCGCGCCTGTGGCTGACGCCTGCTACAGTGACGCCGACCGCGAGCGCGGCTACCTAGCGTGGAATGGACAGCAGCACCCTCTCGCCACCCTGCGCGTCCGCTGTGTCACCTCCGCCGACGGCCCCTTCTACGACATCCGCTCTCTCAGTGAGGCCATTGCCGGGTAACCGCGCCGGTTTCAGGGGATGACCCCGCTTGTCATTTTCGTTCTGGCCTGGGTCGGGGGAGAACTCCTGGCCCAGGCCGCGCATTTTCCCCTCGTGTGGCTGCTCGTCGCCCTCCCCGCCGCGCTCGTGCTCTGGGTCGGCTGGGGGGAGCAACCCAACGTCCGCCGTGCCGTCATCGTGCTCATCGGCCTTCTGGCGGGCGCAGGACGTCTGGCGCTCGCCCAACCTCGCATCGATACCGGGCACATCGCCTTTTATAACAACGCCGGGCGCGTTGCCATCGAGGGCGTCGTCGTCCGCGAACCCGACCGCCGGCCCACCCTCACGAACCTGCACCTGGACGTGCAGGCCCTCATCCTCCCCGATGGCGGGCGCGTTCCCCTGCGCGGGCGCGTCCTGGTCAAAGCTCCACCCTACAACGACATCGCCTACGGCGATCTCATCCGCGCCACCGGTTGGCTGGAATCGCCGCCCACTTTCGAGGACTTTTCCTACCGCGATTACCTGGCACGGCAAGGCATCCACTCTTTGCTGCGCCAGGCCGATATCGAGATTCTGGCCTCGCACCAGGGCTTCTTCCTGTGGGAATGGCTCTATCGCTACAAAGCGCACGCCCTGAAGACACTGCTCACCCTGCTGCCGGAGCCGCAAGCGTCACTACTCGCCGGCATCCTGCTCGGCGTGGAGAGTGGCATCCCCGACGATCTCAACGCCGCCTTCGTCGCTACCGGCACCAGTCACATTGTCGCCATCTCCGGCTTCAATCTCTCGATCATCGCAGGAATCTTTATCCAAATGGGCGGGCGGCTGTTGAAAGGACGGGGCAAAACCCTCCTGCCGCTTGTGGGATTGTGGCTCTACACCATCCTGGTGGGCGCGTCGGCGGCGGTACTGCGTGCTGCGGTGATGGCGACGGTGATGATCATCGCCCGCCGTGAAGAACGCGCCACCCACGGGCCGACGTCGCTGGCGGCGGCGGTGTTGGTCATGGCGTTGATCAACCCTTACGTGCTGTGGGACGTGGGATTTCAACTCAGCCTGGCGGCAACCCTGGGTTTGATCCTCTACACCGAGCCGGTGACCCGCGGGTTTCAGCGGCTTTTCGAGTCCTTCACCAGCCCAGAACGCGCGCAACACCTCATCGGCTGGTTAAGCGACGCCCTCATCGTCACCATCGCGGCGCAGATTACTACCATCGGCGTCATCGTCGGCGTCTTCCACCGTCTGTCGCTGGTGACGTTGTTAACCAATTTCCTAATTTTACCGGCCCAGCAATACGTGATGATAACCGGCGGGATAGCACTCATTGGCGGGATTATCCTCCGACCGCTAGGGCAACTTCTGGGATGGTTGGCCTGGGTTTTCCTCACCTACACGATTGAAGTGGTGCAGTGGACGGCGACCTTTCCCCTGGCATCGGTCGAATTGGGCCACATCACGCTGCCGCTGGTATGGGGTTATTACCTGATCGTGGGGCTGATAACGTGGTGGTATAGCCATCCCGTGGACGAACGCCGGCGCCGCCTTCTCGCCCTCAAAACGGCAGCCACGTGGCAAAAGATCACCGCCGTCTCCGCCGTCATTCTGGTGATGGCCTACCTCTATACCGCGCCGGACGGACGCCTGCACGTCTTTGTGCTGGACGCGGGCCAGGGTGACGCCATTTTCATCCAGACGCCGCACGGCAAGCAAGCTCTGATCGACGGCGGGGCCGACATGCGCCAAACCCTCGCCCAGGTGGGACGGTGTATGCCCTTCTGGGATCGCCACCTGGATATGGTGATCCTCACGGCACCGGCTGCCGATCGTCTGACCGGACTGGTTCCGGTGCTGGAACGGTACACCGTCGATGCCGTATACAGCGGACCAGAAACCGGACAAGGCAACGTCTACGCGCAATGGGAAACGTTGCTGGCGGCGCGCCCGGCGGAGAGCGTGGGAACGCTGTGGGCGGGGATGGCGTTGGAGCTGGATACAGACGTCACCCTGCACGCGCTCTGGCCCGAACCGGGAGAATACGGCCCGCTGGTGCTGCAGCTCACCCACGGCCAGACGAGTTTTATCTTCGGCGGCGACGCCACTGCCCTGGTGGAAGAGGCGCTGGTCGCCCGCGATGGCAGTGCTCTGCGCAGCAGCGTCCTGGTGCTGGCGCGCCACGGGGCCAAGTCGGCCTCCACGGCGGCCTTTTTGCAAGCCGTGGCGCCGGATGTCGCCATCATCAGCGCCGGAGACGCCGCGCCCGATCCGACGGTGCTGGCGCGGCTGATGGATACGCCCGTCTACCGCACCGCCGTAGACAGTACGCTGGAGATGACGTCGGATGGGCAGAGAATTCAAGTGGCCGCCGGCCGTCGCTGAGAGGCTACGTCAGCGTGCACCCGTGGGATTAAAAGAGTCACCAGTACATCGTTGACCCTAGGCCCCCATTTGATTCTATCCGTCTTTCAAAACTGGCCTGAATAGGTACAAAAATCGTATCTATTCAGGCTAGTAAACCTGACGAAGCCACTTATTCCCTATACCAGGTTTGGCGTAGACTTTGGTAGGCCAGGTGCTTCTGTATGACATTTCTATAAGCCCATCCCCCCTGCCCCCCTTCCCCTCAGGAAGGGGGATTTTGGGAGGGGGTTGGGGGATGAGAGAGTCATCGCCGATGGCCGAAGTGTCAACCCCGTATGCACTATCCCCAAAGTCCCGTTCGCCACCTGGCAAGGGTGGCTGAATAGATACAAAAATCCGTGTCCTCCCATAACAACAAAGGCCACCCGGGGTGGACCGGGTGGCCGAAAGTTTCTCGTTCGCCCAGAAGAACAGCGAGCAGCGCTAGGCGGCGCCGACACCTACCAGCGATTTCGCCAAAGCCACGGCCCGACTGGCGTCGGGCGCATAACCATCTGCACCGATCTCCCTGGCGTAGGCATCCGTCACCGGCGCACCGCCGATGATGACCTTGACTTTGTTGCGCACACCGGCTTCCTTGAGCGTCTCAACCGTGACCTTCATGTTCGGCATCGTCGTAGTCAGCAGCGCCGACATCGCCACAATATCTACATCCTTACTCACCACGGCGTCGAGGAACTTCTCCGGCCCGACGTCCACCCCCAGGTCCACGATCTCGAATCCTGCACCCTCCAGCATCATACACACGAGATTCTTGCCGATGTCGTGCAGGTCGCCCTTGACCGTTCCGGCGGCCACCCTGCCTGCCGGTTTCACATCCGCTTCGACCAACAACGGGCGCAGCAGCGCCAGACCAGCCTTCATAGCGCGCGCCGCGATGAGCATTTCCGGGACGAAATACTCGCCTTCTTCAAACAGCCGACCGACTTCGGCCATCGCCGCGATGAGACCCTCCTGTAAAATATCGCCCGGCGCCACACCGACGTTAATGGCTTCCTGAACCTTTTCCTGGGTTAGGGGCATATCCCCCTCCATGATGCTTTGACGAATCACTTCCAGAACGTTCTCCATGCTTCACCTGCCTCCCATGGGAGAATGAATTTCTAGCATTTCTATTGCAGCGCCAAACGCACGGCTTCGAGCTGACCGGCACTGCCGAGCATCTCGTTCTTGTGAACAATGAACTTCGCGTACTCGGCCATGAAGACTTTGCCGATGGGGCGCAAATCGAAGTTTTCCGGGTGCTCCAGGAAGTATTCGCGGTGGACGCGCGTCCACACCAGACGGCCATCGGTGTCGATGTTGACTTTGGTCACACCCAGCTCGGCGGCGCGGCGGAACTGTGTCTCGTCCACGCCCCGTGCGCCCTTGAGGTTACCGCCGGCCGCGTTGATGCGCGCGACCTCTTCCTGCGGCACCGAGCTACTGCCGTGCATCACCAGCGGGAAGCCGGGCAGCCGCTTCTGGATTTCGGCCAGCACATCGAAGTGCAAGCCCTGCGTGCCGGTGAATTTGAACGCACCGTGGCTGGTGCCGATAGCGCAGGCCAGTGAATCGCAACCGGTGCGCTCGACGAATTCCTTCGCTTGATCGGGATCGGTCAGCTTGGCGTTGGCCTCGTCCACTTTGACGTGTTCTTCGACGCCGCCCAACTGGCCCAGTTCGGCTTCCACCACGATGCCCCTGGCGTGCGCCGCTTCGACGACGCGCCGCGTGATGGCAACGTTGGTCTCGAAATCCTCGTGGCTGGCGTCGATCATCACCGAGCTGTAGAAGCCGCTGTTGATGCAATCGTAGCAGGTCTCCTCATCGCCGTGATCCAGGTGGACGGCGAAAATGGCAGTGGGGAAGACCTGGTCCGCACTGCGGATGAGGCCCTCCAGCATCAGCTTGTGCGTGTACGCGCGCGCGCCCTTGCTGATCTGGATGATAAAAGGGGCCTGGCTGTCGAGGTTGCCGCGGAACAGGCCCATCGTCTGTTCAAGGTTGTTGATGTTATAAGCGCCGATGGCATATTTGCCATAGGCATGGCGAAAAAGCTGTTTCGTTGTAACGATCATGGTTCTACTCCTCTAGTTAAAAGTTGCAAAATCCGTTGACAAACTTTGCGCTGTGCCGCAGGTGCTGTCACACTCCTTAAAAGAGTGACTGCTTAGGACTTACGCCAATTTCCGTTTGTAGCGACGGCTTCAGCCGTTTTTAGCTCCTCAGAGACGCCTGAAGGCGTCACTACAAACCCTCCGCCGCTTGATTCGAGCCAGGCTGGCGTCAGTCTTGTGCTATGACTTGATGACGCAAGCATTGTATGCTATTTTCCCACCTATGCAAATGACACCCCAGGGAGTCAGATATGGCTGGGGCCGATCTCCTCACTTACTGTGGCCGGTCTCTGACCGCGCCACACCTGACTCAGTTCATCCGGTGCGTCGGGTGGGGGAATCTGGGATGAAAGAAAGCGATTTCGGATTCGTCGAGCGTGGCGCCGGTCGCCATCTCCGTCTGGTGGACGGCGCGGGCGACGAGGTCGCGCAACGCCGGCGCGCCGATCTCCGCCCGTGCATTGACGAGCAACGTCACCTGCGCGCCCGTGAGCGCGGGCACCGCCTGCTCCCATCCCACCTCATCCAGGGTCAGGAAGCTCACCTTGGCATCCCCGGCGCGATCCCGCACGAGAAATTTGAGGTGTCCCACCGCCACCCGCTGCTGCCGGAGCGCCTCGACCACCGCACCGATCCAATACAGCGCCACAGCGCGCCCCTGGCCCTCGGCCACATGCAGCGTCACCGTCTCATCCAGCCACGCCAACTGCGCCTCGCCGGCGCCGTAACGCGCGTAGTCAATGTCGGCGCACGAGCCGACCGACTCCGCGAAGATGACATCGGGCTGCGCCATCTGCTGAAGCTGCGCCAGCCGCGCGTCGAGATCGTCGTAGTGGCAGCAGAAACAGCCGCCGGTCACTTCGACCGTGGGCACGTCCGCCCGCGTGAAGAACGCCGTATCCACCAGGTACTTGCCCTGGTCATTGGTGACGACGCCCACGCGCTTCCCCTGCGCCATCAAAAGTTTTGCCGCGCCGATAATGGCCGTCGTCTTGCCGCTACCCAGAAATCCACCAACAATGTGCAGATGCATAGAATCATGATTCATGATTTTTGACTCCTTGATTCTTGATTTGCCGGATTTTCTCCACCAGTTCCCGGTTACTGGGGATGATGGACGAGTACGCCAGTTCGCCGTTGATGTAGATGCTCGGCAGGTTCTTGACGCCCATTTTGACGACGCGGGCGACGTTCTCTTTCTGCGTGAACTTGTATTCGACCATATCCACCTGACCCGCCAGCTCTGCGGTGGCGCGGCGGGCGGCGTCGCGCATGTAGCCGCAGGCGGAGCACGTATCCGAGTCGAGCGTGAAGACTTCGACGAGGGGCCTTTCCAGCGTCGCGTAGTCCGGCAGGATGACGGCGTCCAAATCCAGTTCCGCCGCCTGGTAATGGGTGAGCATCGCGCGTGTCGCCGTCGGGTCGCGGACGGCCTGCAGGACACCGACGACGTTCTCGATGGGCACGTCATAGGGCATATCGCAGCCCGGCGCGAGGATGAAGTTGTGCGGCTCGATCTGCGCCAGCAAATCTGTTACGAACTTCATATTGTCCTGCTGCGAGCCGAGCAGCATCCGCGTAGTGAGCGGGATGTTGCCGCCGATGGCGAGGTTGTGGGCGTCGGTGATACGCTTGGCGGCGACGAGGTCGATGTTCTCGTCCACCGAGATAGAATCCGGCCCGGTGTGGCACATCTCTTCGATGTTCTTGGTCGCATCGCCACAGACGAAGAACGAGGAATACGCACCCTGCTCGCGGATGGAGGCAAAGAGGTCGCGGCAGGGGGCGCTGAGGAACTGCCGGAAGTGGCGCGGCGAGACCTGCGAGACGAGCGGGTCCACCACGGCGATCACATCCATGCCCGCGGCGATGTAGAGCGCGGCCATGCGCTGCGCTACTTCCCTGCCGAAAGCCAGCAAGTCGTGCAAGAAGTCGGGGTGGTCGAACATATCCATGAAGATTTCCGTCCCGCGCAGGTGCGAGGCGAGGGTGAACGGTCCGGTGATCAGCCCGTAGAGCGCGGTGCGGTCACCCACGGCGGCTTTCATCCGCCGCATCACATCGAGGATGAGCGGCAGGCGACCGTCCGCCGCCTCCGGCAGGCGGGTGGGGACGGTCATCACCGCTTCCAGCGGATGCGAAGCGACGGTGGGTGGGCCTTTCTCCACCCACACCAGGTCACAGCCGAGGATTTCTGCTTCGATTTGCAGGTCGAAGACGATGGGTTGTCCGTCCGGGTCGTAGGTCTGGTTGACGGCAAGCAGTGACTCGAACAGCTTATCGCCATCGGTGAGCACTTCGCGGGCGGTGTAGCCCTTGAGCTTGCCGGCGTGGACGCCGGCAAAGGGCACCCACGGGACGGCGGGCGTCGGCTCGTGGCGCAGCGTGGCGAGGAGCAAATCTTTGCCGGTTAATACATTCGTCATGGTCTTTCCTCACTGTATGGATTGCGAATTATGATTCGTGATGATAGCACAGGCCATGGGAGAGGCAAATAGTGCGGACCGGGCCACCCCCGCATTAAAAACGAATAAACGAATGGGCGTGTCTGCCATTCGTTTATTCGTTGGCCGTATGTGTGGACAGTGGCTATTCAAACAAATCCGCGTGGGAACCGGTACGCTCGTAGAGGATTTCAGTTGGCGTCAGCGCGTAGATGAGCAGCCAATCCGGCTCGATGGGACACTCGCGCCGCCCGGCGTAGGAACCGGTTAGCTTGTGATTTCGATAACGCGGTTCCAGTTTTTTCGCCTTCCGCCGGGCGCCCATCACCGTTTTCAGCCTGTCCATGGCCCAGCCGCGCCGCACAATGCGCTTGTAATCGCGCTCGAACTGAGCAGTGGTCTTAATCAGATAATCGGCGGGCTGAAGCCCCGCGCCAAAAGTACAAAGCCCCCTCAAAGGGGGCTTTCCACCGCAAGATGCCTTCCGCAGCCCGCTTGAGCGGGCTTGGCTCTTTACGCCCTGGGCTTTAGCCCTGGGCGACGGGGGCATCCAAATCTGCCAGCCATTGACGCACCCGATCCGCGTGGGGGTCTTCGATGGCCTCGTAAATCGCCAGAGCCGCCTGCCACAAAACCCGTGCCCGCTCCGGCTCGCCGAGCAATTTGTGCGCCAGTCCCATATTCGCCAGGCCTGCGCCCTCCCCGCGCCGGTCGCCGATCTCGCGGGCGATGACCAAGTGCTGCTCGTGGTATTCGATGGCGCGGTGTAAATCCCCCAGGTCGGCGTAGGCCAGCCCCAGGTTGCCCAGGTTTGCGCCCTCCCCGCGCCGGTCGCCGATCTCGCGGTCAATCACCGACGCCTGCTCGTAGTATTCGATGGCGCGGTGTAAATCCCCCAGGTCGGCGTAGGCGTTCCCCAGGTTGCCCAGGGCGTTGCCCTCCCCGCGCCGGTCGCCGATCTCGCGGGCGATGGCCAACCGCTGCTCGTAGAACTCGATGGCGCGGTGTAAATCCCCCAGGTCGGCGTAGGCGTTCCCCAGGTTGCCCAGGGCGTTGCCCTCCCCGCGCCGGTCGCCGATCTCGCGGGCGATGACCAAGCGCTGCTCGTAGAACTCGATGGCGCGGTGTAAATCCCCCAGGTCGGCGTAGGCCAGCCCCAGGTTGCCCAGGTCTGCGCCCTCCCCGCGCCGGTCGCCGATCTCGCGGGCAATCACCAACGCCTGCTCGTGGTATTCGATGGCGCGGTGTAAATCCCCCAGGTCGGCGTAGGCCAGCCCCAGGTTGTTGAGGTCGCTGCCCTCCCCGCGCCGGTCGCCGATCTCGCGGGCGGCGCGCAGGGCGGCTTCCAGCCAGCGGATGCGTTCGCGGGGATGCAGGCGCAGGTCGAGGATGTAGACGCCGGCATCGGGGTAGTCGCTGCACAGAGCCACTCGCCCCCCCTCAGTCCCCCCCGGTGGGGGGGAAGTGGGAGGGGGGGAACTCGCCCACGCGAATCCGGCGTGGATGTTGTGAACTTCGCGGTCGTAGAGCGTTAGGCCGGCCAGGATGCCTTCGTTGCCTTGCAGGTAAAGGTCATCGGCGGCGCGCAGCACTTGCTCGTAGTATTCCGCATGGCGGTAGGCAGCTACGGCGCGCTCGTCGGCGGTGGCTTGCGTGTTGGCCCAGAGGCGGGCCAGGTCGTGCAGGACGTAACGCTCGTTATGGCAGGCCAGCAGGCTGCGGCGGGTCAGGACGTCCAGGGCGTCTTCGGCGGGTTCGCGTTCTATGGCCCACACGGCGGCGGCGGCCAGCCAGTCGAAGTCGCCGGGGAAGATGCTGAGTTGCCGCCACAAGGCTTGCAGGTCGGGCGGGAGCAGGTTGTAGCTCAAGCGCAGGGCGGCGTCGGCGGGTTCGAGCAGGCGGCGTTCGTGTTGCAGGCGTTCCAGGAAGCGCGGGACGCTCATCGTGGTGTCGTTCAACGCGTCGCCGGCCCAGCGCAAGGCCAGGGGCAGGCAGCCACACAGGTCGGCCAGGTCGCCGGCGCGGCCGTCCACGCGCGGGGCAATCTCGCGCAGCAGGGCCTCGGCTTCCAGTTTGGGCATCGCGTCCAAATCCAGCGGGTGCAGGCCGGGCAGAGTAAAGCGCTGCCGGGAGGTGACGAGCAAGAGGCAGGAAGCAGGGGGTAGGAGCGGGCGAAGTTGAGCAGCATCGGCGGCGTTGTCGAGGAGGAGGAGGGCGCGCTGGCCTTGCAGGACGGAACGGTAGAGCGGTTGCAACTGCGCTTCGTCTTCCGGCAGGCGGGCGGTGGGGTAGTAGGCGCGGAGAACGGCCGTCATCACGGCAGTGGGCGTGAGGGGTTGCGGGTCCACGCCGCGCAAGTCCAGGTAGAACTGCGCGTCGGGGTAGCGCGGCGTAAGTTGCTCGGCCAGCTTGAGCGCGAGCGTCGTCTTGCCCACGCCGCCCATCCCGCGCAGGCCGGAAATGGTGGCCCCGCCGGTCTCAACGGCCTGAAGCAGCGTCTCCAGCTCGTCCTCACGCCCCACAAAATCGCGGGGCGGGGCGGGGAGCGTGTGCAGGCGGGCGTATGCGAGGGAGGCCACAGTGCCGCCTGTCCACGGGACGGCGGTTTCACACGCATCGGCGAGGTCGGCCAGGGTCGCATGGCGCGCGTCGCCGGGGTCAAAGCGCTCGCTCAAGGTGTGGAGCAGCAGCGCCAGGACATTTTCGCCGGTGTTCGCGTGTTGGTCCCACAGCGTGTCAATCACGGCCTCGGCGCGTGATTGGGGATCGCGGGCATCTGGAAGGCGGTCGCGCCAGGGGGCCAGGCGCTCGTCCACGCAGACGGCGCGCAGGGCGTCGGCGCTGTCGCAGTAGCCGCTGGCCATCAGCGCGGCGCACACTCGTCGGTGCAGATCGGATGGCAATCCGGGCATAATGACCTCCTCGCTTACATGATCAGGACTTACGCAAGAGCAACCTTTTTCACCGCAGAGGCCGCTGAGTAGCTACAAATTCTCCGCGATCTCTGCGTACTCTGATCTGAAAATAGGAAGATGTTTGTAATTAACGACTGAAGTCGTTACTACGCTGTCGTTACTACGCTGTTACTACGCGCTATTTTCTGAAAATAGGAAGGTGTTCGTAGTAGCGATTAACGACTGAAGTCGTTAATCCGTTACTACGCTGTCGTTACTACGCTGTCGTTATTACGTGCTATTTTCATCGTTTATGGTGTCCCGCCGGAACATGTTGACTGCGGCGAATTTCCATTCGCTTGCGTAGGTCCTAATGATCTATTTCCAACCCGGCATTTCATCCAGGGTGATGACGCGCGGGTTATGATAAAGCGTTTGGATGGCTTCCGTGGTATTGGCTTCTTTCACCAGTTCGGCCCAGGGCATGAAGAAGACCCACCTGGGCTGCGAGGCCAAAACGGCAGAACCGGGTAATTTGGCACATTCGCCAATCGCCATCGGTTTGTCTCCGACAACAGGCAGGATGTCCATGTACCAGGATGAATTGAAGCCCTGATCATAAACGTCAAAGGCAAACACGTCCCAATAGGCATCGCCGGGATTGTAGTCCGCAAAATCCCGGCTCAGGTCTTGCATATCCCAGACCCAAATGAGGTTGGACAGACCTTTGACCTGCGTGAAATAATCATGGACATAGCGGTATAGTTTGGCGGTGCCCTCCGGCCCCGGTCGGCCACCCCACCAGAATTTCCTCTGATTCATTTCATGCAAGGGCCTGAACAGGACTTCTACCCCTTTGTCTTCCAGATACTGGAGATAAACGGCAATGTCGTCCATCCTGTTTTTCCAGCGCGCATTGAGGTCGGTGCCCTCGGTCAGCAACGCCTCCCACTGCTCGTCATCCAGCGGGGCATTGAGCAAACCCGGATCCCAATCACAAGGCTCACCCTCGTCGGGGGGGCAGGCATGCCACATCAGGTTGATGACCGCGCCGTTCTTCCATTGTCTTTCGGCTTCATAGATCATCGTCCAGCGATGATCGATATTCTCTTGTTGGAATAAGAAATCGCCGCTCCACAGGGCGGGATATTTACCGGTTGTCTCTTTGATGTACTCCGTCCACAGCGCCGGCTGAGCGTTAGGCTCGCGGTTGTGCTGCCCGGCAAGTATCTTTTCTCCCGAAATGCTGTAGAGGTAATCCAGGGTTTGAAACCCAGTCGTGGTGACTTCTGGCGCGCTGATTTCGTAGCCCATCAACGCTAACATGGTCTCGGCATAGCGCCGGCCCAGTTCTCTGATCCCCGCCGCATCGAAGTGCGCCTCGTCTTGGGCCGTACACCCCTGCGAGGAGATCACGTGCGCCGTTGGAATCGTATCCGGCAAGGCGGCAATGATGGGGTTCATGCTGGCGCAACACCCGCCCTGGTCCGCCCCCACGACTTCTCCGGCTAACAAGGGCACGGACTCCGCATCGAGGGAGAGGTCGGTCAGGATGTCGTTGTAGATTTTTTGGACGTAGGCGGGCCATTGTCGATCACCGGTGTTGGTTTCGCCCTGGTGCAGCAGGATGCCCTTGATGACGCCGCGTTGTTGCGCCAGTTTTGCCAGGTCGATGAGGTGTTGGTAGGGATTTCCGCCATAGGCCTTGATTTTATCGACAAACCAGGCATCTTTGTAGGTGTCGTCGTAATCCTGATACAGGTCCTTATCGAATAATCGGATATCGCAGCCGCCGACTGCCACGTTAATCACCCCGACCTTGAGGTTATCGGGCAGGTTTTCCACCATCGTCCTGCCAAAATAATCGGCCGGCGAAAGCCCCGACCAGCATTGGGTGAGCGGCGGCACAGCCGTATACCAGGTGTTCTTGTTTCTTCTGAGATTGGGACAATCAAGCGACTGCAAAACCTGAAAGCGAGGATCCACCGTTCGGTCTTGCGCCTCGATAGGGGGAACGCCTTCCATGTTCGACTGTCCAAAACACAGGAAAATGTAGAAATTCGGATCGAACGTAGTGGTGTTTTCTTCTGCTGCTGACATAGTATCTCCGATTTTGTCTGAATTTTGAGGGTCTGCCGTTGGCTCTGGGGTCACTGCCACTGTACTTGTAGGCGTAGCCGTCTTTTCCTCCAGTGTGTGATGGGGTTCAGTCATATCTGTTGCCTCTGGGGTGGTGCTCTCAGTGGTATCAAAAGTTGTGGCATAACATGAGACTAACACGACACCCAGAACAAGGAATGGCAGTAGAAACATAGCTCTTTTTTTCATAACACCTCGCCAGGGTCTGCAAAGAAACAATTTTTCGGGAAGCTCTGCTTTTACGGAAGCTTAAACGCGATCTTCAGGGTGTACGCATACGCGCACGGCTTGTCCGCCGGGGCGTACACTATGAGCCGGTCTGCGTCCTGCTTCCATGTCAGCGGAGTCGCGCTGCCGAGCATCTTGACGCCGGTGATCTTGCCTGCGCTCGTTCCCAAGGTTTGCACACACCACGCCGTCTCCGGCCAACCCAGGCAGATTGCATATAAAGTGCCGCCTTTCGTCGGATCTCCCTGCGTGGTGAAGCGTATATCCGCGCTGGTGTATGCCGCGCGTCTAGTATCGGTGAAGCCGCCTTCCGGCACGTCCGTCGGCCCCTCGCCAAAGCGCGTCCAGGGGCGTGTGCCGTAGATGGCCTCGCCGTTCACCATCAGCCATTGGCCGATGTCGCGCAGGATTGCCACCTCCGGCTCCGGGATTGTCCCATCCGGGCGCGGGCCGACGTTGAGCAACAGTGCGCCGTTCTTGCTGACGATGTCCACCAGATCGCCGACGATGTCGCCTGCTGTCTTGTACTCGTGATGAGCGATGTAGCCCCACGAGTTTTTCGAGACCGAGGTGTCCGTCTGCCAGAAGTGCGGGTTGATGCCTCTGAGCTGCCCGCGCTCAACATCGTAAACCGCCACATCCGGCGGGAAGGCCGCGTTTTTGTAGTTGATGGCGACACCCTTGCTCCATTCCGCGCCCCGGTTGTAGTAGTAGGCCGCGAATTTCTGCAAGTAAGGCTGGAACACGATCTGCTCGATCCACCAGTCGAACCAGACAAGCTGGGGTTGGTACTTATCCACCAACTCGCACATGCGCGCCAGCCAGTCCTCGAGAAATTTTGCGTCCGGGCGCGGTTGCCAGTCCACGCTCTTCCAGTCGGGGTCATTCGGTTGCGCCGGGCCGTAGAAGTCGGCATACGCCGGGTCCTGCACGTCGGAGTCGAACGCCTTCCCGCCATTCATAAACCACCAATGTTCCGCGCGATGGCTGGAAAGGCCGAAGACCAACCCACGCGCCCGTACCGCCTCCGCCAGATCGCCGATGAGGTCGCGCTGCGGTCCCATTTTCGCCGCACACCATCTGGAGAGTGCAGTGTCGTACATTGCAAAGCCGTCGTGATGTTCCGCCACCGGCACGACGAACTTCGCGCCCGCCTCGGCGAAAAGCTGCGCCCAGGCGTCAGGATCGTAGTGTTCGGCCTTAAACATGGGGATGAAATCCTTATAGCCGAATTCCGACTGCGGCCCATACGTAGCGACATGATGCTCAAATTCCTTCGTCCCCGGTAAGTACATATGGCGCGGATACCATTCGTTCCCGAACGCCGGAACGGCATACAGACCCCAATGGATGAAGATGCCGAATTTGGCATCGAGGTACCAGTCGGGCACCATGGACTGCGCTAAGGATTCCCAAGTCGGTTCGTACTTTGTCATAGCTTTTTCTCCAGAGAATGAAACCCATGATAAAAAAGTCCCATCAAGATAATGGGACTTTTACTTTCAAGGTAATCCTGACGATTATGCGACGGCATCGAACGTTGGCTTGAGCGCGGGATACAGGCCACGGTAGAGCGGGTACAGCCCGTCGTAGACCTTCACCTGCTCCGGCTGCGGGGATGTGGCATTCACCACCCTGATCGTCGCCCGGCAGGCCTCCGGCACGGTGGCCCACACGCCCGCGCCGACCGCCGCCAGCAGCGCCGCACCATACGCACCGCCCTCGGTCGTATTCACCGTCACCAGCTCACTGCCGATGACGTCCGCCAGAATCTGCCGCCAGAGTGCGCTCTTTGCCCCCCCGCCGGAGACGCGGATTTGCTTGATCTCGCCCAGGCCCGCGCCCTTCACCAGTTCCATGCTGTCGCGCAGGCCAAAGGCAACGCCTTCCAGCACGGCGCGCGTCATGTGGGGAAGCGCATGGCGCAGCGTCAGCCCGATGTAACCCGCGCGCGCCAACGGGTCGGGGTAGGGGGTGCGTTCGCCGGTGAGGTAGGGCAGGAAGAAGAGGCCCTCCGCGCCGGCCGGGACGTCCGCCGCCGGCACCAGCAGGTCGTCGAAGGAGATGCCGGGGGCGAGGGTGTCGCGGTGCCATTGCAGGCTGCCCGCCGCCGAGAGCATCACGCCCATGAGATGCCACGCGCCGGGTACGGCGTGACAGAAGGCGTGCAACAGCCCGTTCTTCTCGATGTAGGGCGCGTCCGTGGAGGCGAAGACGACGCCCGATGTGCCGAGGACCAATCCGACAATGCCCGGCTCGACCGCGCCGACGCCCACCGCGCCCGCCGCCTGATCGCCGCCGCCACCCACGACCGGCGTACCCGCCTTGAGGCCGGTCAGCGCCGCCGCTTCTGCGCTGACAATGCCGGTGATTGCCGGCCCTTCATACGTCCGTGGCAGCCATTCGCGGGGAATCTCCAGCTTTTCCAGCACCTCCGCCGACCAGTCGCGCGCCTTGATGTCGAAGAGGATCGTGCCCGCGCTGTCAGCTTTGTCGGCGGCGTAGTCGCCGGTGAGCTTGTAGCGAACGTAGTCCTTGGGCAGCAGGATGTGCGCGGCGTGGGCGTAGACTTCCGGTTCATTCTCGCGCACCCACAGAATCTTGGGAGCGGTGAAACCGGTGAGCGCATCGTTGCCGGTGATCTGGATGAAGCGCGCTTTGCCCACGCGGGCGCGGATTTCGTCGCATTGCGCGCCGGTGCGCTGGTCGTTCCAGAGGATGGCGGGGCGCAGCACGGCGCCGTCTTTGTCGAGCAGCGTCAGGCCGTGCATCTGTCCGGTGAGGCCGACGGCTTTCACATCGTCGCCGGTCGCGTCGGCCTGCTTGAGCGCCTGCCGGATGCTCTTGACGATGCCGTTCCACCAGTCGTGCGGGTCCTGCTCGGACCAGAGCGGCTTGGGCGTGGAGAGCGGCAGGGGCGTCGTGGCGGTCGTCACGACGGCGCCGGTCGCGTCCATGAGCAGAGCTTTTGCGCCCGTGGTGGAAATATCGATGCCGAGAAACAGGTTTTTAGTCATGATGTCTCCTTGTTCTGGTTTTCCGGGACTTGGCGTGATGATGAAAAAAAACGGCTTTGGTTTTTGCCACGGATGACACGGATTGCACTGATTTTTTATACTTTGCGTGTCAATCTATGAAATCCGTGGCTGGTTTCTTATTTCGACTCCACGAAATCCTGAAGAACCCTTATTCTGAAATATGACTCACATTTTGTCCGGCAAGCGGATGCGGATTCTGTACGGATATATCGAGGAGTCCTTTCATAGCCTTATTTTAGCCCATATTTTCATTTTTGGCAGTGACTATCCCTTCATCCATGCCGCAATCTCATCCAGACCTGGCGGTTCGAGGATGGAGGGGAAGCGGGTGCAGGCGACGGCGGCAGCGGCAGCGGCGAAGCGAACGGTGGCTGCGGCGGACATCCCCTTGACGACGCCATAGACGACGCCCGCGCGGAAGGTATCACCAGCAGCGAGCGTGTCCTGCACGGTTACAGGGTAGGTGGGCAAGACGGCAGGGCGTGCCATCTCCGGCGCGACGTACAGCATCTCTTTGCTGCCGAAGGTGAAGACGACCAGTCCCCGGCACGCGCGGCGATACTGCTCCAGCAAGTCGCCGTAATCCGCGCCGGGATACGCACTGGCGAGGAATTCCTTCGAGCAGACGATGCCCCTGGCGTTCTGGGCGAGCACGTCATCCCAACGGGCGTCCAGCGTCACATAGTCCGTGCCGTGCTGCACGCAGAGTTCGGCCACGCGCTGGGAGGTGGGGCCGAAGAACGGGTCGAGCGCCACACAATGCGCCGCCGCGATGGAGGCTGCACACGGCTCCGTCCACCAGCGCCTTTCGCCGGAAAAGTGTTGCTGGAACCAGCCGAAGACTGTGCGGCTCTCGCCGTCGCAGAAGACGATGTCGCGCCAGCCGGTGAAATCGGGCGGCGTGGGCAGCAGGGAGCAGTCCACGCCGTAGCGGTCGAAGTACGCGCGCAGTGGCCCGGCGGTCGTCTCGCTGAACATGCAGCCGTCGAGTTGTGTTTTGAGTCCCCAGTGGCTCAGGAGAATCGCCGCGTTGCCGCCTTCCCCGCCAGGCATTACCGTGGTCTGGGTGATTTCCTGGTAGGTATCCGCCTGGGGGAAAGGGCCTTGCAGACGGTGGATGGTGGAAAGGACGGTCATGCCGTAGACGTAAACATCAAGTGTTTTGGTCATTGTCGGCTCCAGTGTAAGAATTTTGTACACGGATGTTACGGATCACACGGATTTTTTTCTTTTTTTTATCCGTAAAATTCGTGTGCATCCGTGTCCTATAGAACTAACGACGTCCTGCGTAGACCTCGATGCAGCGGAGCACGCTTTGCGCACCGCCGCTGATGTCGGGATCGGCGTGCTGCACCAGTGCTTCCACCGTTGTCTTGATGGAAGCGATCTCCGGCAGCCTGTCGCCGTCATTGGCAAGCTGGCGCAAGAAGAACAGTGCGCCCTTGACGACTTCCGGGTCGGGATGCGCCAGGACTTCCCCGGCAAGCGCCATTTCCTGGCGCTTCATGTAATAGGAGACCAGGCACTTGGCGGCGTAGCGTCGGGTCAAGGGACGCGCGTCTGTCAGCCCCTCGCGCATCCGATCCATCAGGAAGGCGTAGATCGCCTCATCCATCAAGTCCCTGGCCTGCGCGGGCGTCAGGCGAACCAGTTCTTCTTCATCCTCGCTGCCGTTGACGTAGTAGTCGTAGGTCAGGCGGTACTCGTAGAAGATACCACACACGGGACAGCGTTTGATGTGATGGCGCTCCGCATCGTGGGCGTCGAGCGCCTTGAAGAATTCCAGGCGCGCCGCCGCGGGCGGGAGCGGGCGATCCATGTCGTCCCAGCCGTATTTGCTGAAGGACGTTTCCACTTCGTCGAGCGCGCTGCAGATTTCACATTCGGCGATAGGGATGTAAGAGTGAGTTATTCTGACATTCATTGCGAAATCGCTTTCTTACTAAAGTCTAAATGTATCTATTCAGGCTCGTAAACCTGACGAAGCCACTTATTCCCTATGCCAGGTTTGGCGTAGACTTTGGTAGGCCAGGTGCTGCTGCATGACAAGATATGCGTGTTTCTATAAACCCATCCCCCCTGCCGAAGGGGCAACCTGTTATGTGCCCTCCCCAAAGTCCCGTTCGCCACCTGGCAAAGGTGGCTGAATAGTTACGTCTAAATAACCCTTTTTGGGATATTCCAAAACAGGTTTTATAGTAGATAAAAGTCTGTGAATGGGAGAGAGCCAATGACAAAATCTGTATTCACCCAAGAGTATCAACGTTTATGTGAATTGCTTATCTTGGCGAGGCAAAAAAGCCAACTCACACAGGCCGAATTAGCGGCAGCATTGGAAAAGCCGCAATCCTTTGTGTCGAAATATGAGCGTAGCGAACGCCGCTTGGATGTCATCGAACTCTTCCAGATTACAAACGTTCTTCAGATTCATCCAGTTGACTTGATGATGCAACTGAAGCTGGAGTTTTTCCCAGCAGAGAACCCGGAAAACATTCTCGACCTTTGGAAAATTACGTCGCAGGATCTGACGGGATTGTTGAATCAAAGTCCAAGTTTGCGCGGGATGCTTTTTGGCTATGCGGCTGAATTCAAGTTGCACGAGTTGTGGCTAAATCATCCCGACATAACGGAAGTCATCAAAAGCGATGATCATGACCGGAAAAAGAAGGGTGATCGGCGCATCGTTTATAAAGGACATCCCTTCATTCTTGAAGCGAAATCCCTTCAGACTAACTCCATAAAGCAAACCGCCGGGCGTTGGTGTGGCAAGACTCAGGTTGATGCCAGCGACCGTCGAAGAGTTTACTTGCCTAATGGCGACGAAGTAACCACGACGCTCCTGCAAGTGGGTGAATTCGACGTGTTGGCGGTCAATGTGTTTCCTTTTGAAAATGAATGGCGCTTTGTCTTCGCCAAGAACCGGGATTTGCCCCGTAGCACCTGGCAAGGTTACACCGCAGAACAGCAATCTTATTTGTTGGCCTCGCTCGTTTCTGTCACCTGGCCGCCTGAACCTCCTTTTGTGGATAATTTGTATCAAGTGCTAGACGAACTCATCCAAGAACGCGCTAAGGCGATTTCATAGCACGGGCGTCTTTCCCTGCAGGAACTTTGATAAAAACCAGGAAATAGGAATGGTTTTTGCGCGCGTGAACTTGCTTTTTGATGCGGCTAACCCCAGGTTTGTTTTGTCGGACCAAAACGAACAGGTCTTTAATATAGAAACCCATTTTTTCGTAAGCCACAATGATATCCACATGCGTTAAATACTGCCGGTTGGCGCTGACGGCATCCTGACACTTGACGATTAAAACGCCGTTCTCTCTCAACACGCGATGCGCTTCTTGCCCAGCTTGAATGTAGAAGTGCGTCACGGCATCCTGCCATTTGGGGCCTTGCGGTTGTTCATCGCCATTCGAGTAGTAATTCCGAAATGCCGCGTAACTTCCAGACCCCGCTTTCTGCCCTGTATTGCGGTAAAAGCCTTCCATATAGGGAGGATCCAAAACGACGCAGTCCAAAGAAGCCGATTTGTAAGGCAGTCTTCTACAATCTATTCCGGTCGCAATATCTGAGGCCAGGACGCGATAATCGTCTTTGGGTACGTTGCGCCAGAAGACGCCTTTTCCGTAGGTGACGTCGGCAACGAGTGCGCCCTTCGGCACGTGAAGCTTCACAATGTCGGGGAACAACCCGTCATTAGAACCTACAAAGGCCGAGCCAATCAAATCTGTCGTTGCTTCGCCGCCCTGGATACGGCCGGTGGCTTTTTCATTGAAGTCAAAAACGGGTAATCTCGGCTGTGCGCTTACCATTGTGCTGTTCCTCAATATCCCAAAACAGGTTATTTGTTGTTAATGAACCATGAATTTTGGGCAAAACAAGTAGGGCGAATTGTCAATTCGCCCTACTGTTTTTAGCCAGGCAGTGTCGTTTCTATCGCCGTCGCGCCGCTCTTTTCCAGGGCGAACGTTGCCGTTGCTCCCCCGCACGTCAGCTCATACTCCCCCAGGAACCCCTTCACCCTCACCTTCCCCTCACCGTCCGTCGTCATCTTCGTCGGCGCGAGCCACCACTCACCCTTGATCAGGTCATGCAAGGCGTGGTACGATGGCTTGAGATAGCCGTCTTGCGTGAGGAAGCCGCTCGGCGCTTTGAGCCAGTCGCCGTCGGTCATCCCCCAATAGGTAATGCCTGCGACAAGCGGATGCGCGAGCAGCGTCTTGTAGTGCATGACGATCTCCTCGGCCTGGCGCGCTTCGCCTTCCGGCGTGGAGGGCCACTCGTCCACTTGCCAGTCGTTGAGATCGACGATGTGCGCCGGCATGATGTCGCCGGAGAGGATTGTCGTCTCGGTGAAGTGGATCGGCAGGCCGAAGCGCTCGAAGTTCGCCAGCACCCACTGCGTCTTCTCCACGCCCCAGTAGCCCTGGTGCATGTGCGATTGGATGCCGATCACGTCAATCTTGATGCCCGCTTCCAGGCAGCCTTCCACGAGGATGTTGAAGGCGGGGGAGACGTCGAAGTCGTTGAGCAGGAGGATGGCGCCGGGATTGGCCTCGCGCGCCGCGTTGAACATCGTGCGCACCATAGGGATGCGGCCCAGTTCCTTGCAGATGCGGGTGATGCCGTTGTCGTACTTGTCGAACACGGGCATGATGACGACTTCGTTGAGCACATCCCACATGTCGACCAGCCCGGCGAAGTCCGCTACGTCGCGGTGGATGCGCGCAATCTGCGCTTCCAAAATCTCCGCGTTGCTCATCTCCAACAGCCACGGCGCGGTCAACGTGTGCCAGCACAGGGGGTGTCCTTTGAGGGTGCAGCCGCGCTCGGCAAAGTATTGTGCGCCCTGGCGCAGGAATGCCGTGTTCGGTTTGCCACGCTCCGGCTCAAAGCCGGCCCAGTAGAACGGCAGCGTGGCGAAGTTGAAGAGGTCAAAGAAGGCGGCGTTGATACGCTCCGCGCGCTCTTTAGCCACACCTTCGAGGACGCCATTCGCCAACGCGAGGATGTCCCAGGCCGTGTTGCCGAAGAGGAACTTGTGCTTGCGCTGCGCCACCGTCACTTCCTGATGCGCCAATGCTGTCCCATCCGGTTGGCACACGGTCACGGTGGCGTCAGCCATGCGATGGACAAATGCATTATTCATTTCCCCTCCTCGTTTGATATGATGAAGCGTGATCCGTGATGTATGACATTTACTCCCCGATCCGCCAGCGGTCGAGCACGTCGCGTACTCGCGCTATCTGCACGCCGACGCCGGTGTACTCCTGCTTGCCCATCTGATATTCAACACCCCAGTACCCGTCGTAGCCTAGCTCGCGCAGCACCGACATAGACTCAGCCAATGCCCCATCGGTGATGTCGCTGGTCAGATGAGCGTGCATGGCCCACGGCGCCATCAACCGGCACTCATCCAATGTGCCCTTAAAATGCAACAGCACACCAAACGCAGGATGGTTGACCGCTGTGCAGAGCTTCTTCATATTCTGCGGCTCTTTCTCCGCGCCCCAGTGATTCTCCGGGCCGACTTTGTAGCCGTTGTCGTAGGCGCGTTGCGCGAATTCCTGATAACGTTTGACAATAAAATCGAACTGTGCGTCCGTCCAGTTGGCCTCGCGCCCGCCGGCATCGATACGGACCGTCAACGCGCCGAGCATTTCGCCGGCGTGAAGCGCCGCCAGTCCGTTCTGATAGTGCTGCTCGCGCACGACGGGATCATCCTCCCAAAGATGCGCGCCGTCCACGCAGAGGTTCACCAGTACCAGCTCACGTTCATCAAGCGCGTTCTTCACTTTCGCCAGGTAGTCGTCGGCGGTGCTGAGCAACATCCCGTTCCAGATGTCGGCAGTATCCAGGTGATAGCGGTATTTGCAGCTTTCCAGATAGCCAAAGAGGTCCATTTTGCCCTCGCTCAGAAGGCCATGAAAAGCATACGAAGCGATTGAAATTTTGGTCATAGATTCATCTCCTGTTGTACGATATGAGAATCATGATTTCGTGGTGCGATAATGTTTGATGTAGCGCAAGCCGTAGGGGTCGCGCGCGCTGAGGAAGTCCGCGGCTCGCGTCTCTTCGATCAGCAGGGGCATGCGCGGGTCGATGATGGCGGCATCCAATCCCCAGGGGATCGCCGCGAGAAGATAGGCCAGCTCGATTTGTAGCCGTTTGGGCATCCCGTGACCCGCGTTGCCCACGCCGAGCACGGTGGCAACACCCAATTCCTCGTGAAAACGGCGCAGCGTCTCTAACGTGACCAGCATCGAGCCGGGTTCGACGGCGGCAGCCAGGCAGATGGCGTCCATGACCACATCATCCTGAGGGATACCGTGACGTGCCGCCGCATCGAGGATGACGCGTGCCTCATCCATGCGCCCTTCCACGTCTTTGGGCATACCATGACGGTCGCCGATGGGCATGCCGATGATCGCGGCATGATATCGGGCCGCGATGGGCAACAGCGTCTCCAGCGACGCTCGTTCCGCCGTGACGGAGTTGATGAGCGCCTTGTAGGGGTGCAGGGCCGCCAACGCCGCCTCCAGCGCGGCAGGATGGCGCGAATCCAGCGCAATGGGGCTGCCGGTGGCCTCGTGGACGGCGACGGCGAGGCGCGGCAGCAAAGTCACTTCGTCCAATGCCGGGTGCTGAATGAGGATGTCCGCTATATCCATGCCGGCGGCCTGCCCTGCGCGCGCCAACGCAACGATAGCATCCACATTGCCCTGTTGTAAGTCCGCCACCATCTGGGGTTTCTTGCTCAAGGGGTGAACCTGGCCGTTGATCAATACCACTGGCAGGCCAGGGCCAAAGGTCAACTCGCCATGGCGTGAAGTTAAGGTTGTCATCTGTTCAATCCCCCTGTCTGCCGAAGATCAATCGCATCATAGAACCCCTTACTTTGGTTCGTCTTGATGCGCGCGACTTGCTTCACCATATCCAGCGACTCGTGAAGATACCGCGCCAGCTCGCTTTCCTGGCTCTTGGTATCACTGCGGTCGCGGTTGCGCCACGTCACCGTCACCTCTTTGATGCGGTAGCCGCACTTCTCCCACAGGTACAACAGTTCCACGTCGTAGGCGGTGACTTTCCAGCCGGTTGGGCGTTCGGCTTGCCGGAAAAACTGTAAGTGCGGAAAGACGCGCAACGCTGCTTCCCGGGTACACAGTTTGAAGCCACACTGCGTATCGCCGATATGACGCAACAGGAAAAGCTGACGCACGGTACGGAAGACCACGCTGCCCGCCTTGCGGATGATCGAGAACCCCTCACGGCTAAACCCTCGTGAACCGATGACCACCGCGTAACCTTGCGCCATCCACGGCAGTAGATGGCCCAACTCCGCAATCGGTGTGGATTGGTCCATGTCGGTGAAAAGCACCACTTCACCTCGCGCGCGCCGGATGCCGGCCCACACCGCTGCCGGTTTGCCGCCGTGGGGAATATCGACCAGCGAGAAACGAGGCTTGTCGGCGATGAAGCGTTCGATCAGGACCCGGCTGTGGTCCGTGGCCTCGTCGTTGACGATCACCACTTCCCAGGGGTACGCTTGCCGGACGAGATAGTCATTCACCTCATCCAAAACCCCCGCCTCAAGGTTTTTAGCCTCGTTGTAACAAGGGATAATGACAGAAAGGTAAGGCTGCAGCTCTTCTAGCAGCATAAAAACTCCTCTAAAAATAGTCTGGTAGTCATGAGTCGGATAGTCCTGTAGCTGAAGCCGCCACTACAAGCGGAAATTTGCGTCAGTCTACCCTTTCTCCGCACGGTAGAATGACAACTCCACACCCCCTATAATGGCATAGAATCAACACTAGTCAATTCAGATTATGGGGGAGACGCTCGGGCCGGTCTCTGACCGCGCCCACCTGTACCCTGCGGTGGCTCGGTCGGAGACCGGCCACAGCTTTCAGGCACAATTATCAAATGAATGTCTTCCTTTTTATACTGGTCAACAATTAGCAGTTTATTTTCAAGGGAATTCATCATGAACCTAAGGATACGCAGGATACAAAGAATGTAACTATTCAGCCACCCTTGCCAGGTGGCGAACGGGACTTTGGGGAGGGCACA
>DAOOGN010000050.1:0-31648 GCA_035415725.1 Anaerolineae bacterium
CATACACTACTTGTGCCGCAGTTCCGTTTTTTGTCAATACCGGGCCCTGTTTATCGAGGCATTTGTCAAAAGTCCAATTCTGAAAATATCCGGTTTTGTAGGGGGTATGGCGGGCGGCGAAGCCGCCCACCATACCCCCATTTCTTTGCCCCTTTCTCCCCTGCTTGCGGGGGAGCAGGGGACTGGGGGATGAGAGGGTCATCACCTATGGCCGAAATGGCATCCCATGATGCACCATCCTCAAAGTCCCGTTCGCAGCCTGGCAAGGGCGGCTGAATAGTGACCATTGCTGTGGCGATACACAGCGTCCTTTACGCGATAACGACGACGCGCGTGCCTTCTTCGGGCGTCGAGCGATAGGTATACAGCTCGTAGGGAACGGCCGGTTCGACCCAACGGAAAACCCACCGCGCGGCCTGGCTCGACACGTTGAGGCAGCCGTGGCTGTGACGGCGTCCGTAGTCGTTGTGCCAATACGTGCCGTGGATGGCAACTCCCGAATTAGTGAAGTACGAAGGGAAAGCCACCCCCACCAGATCGTAACCGTCGCCCACCATCCGCTGCGCGTGGCGTTTGTAAAGGATGCGGAACTTGCCCAGCGGCGTCGCCGTGCCCCATAGCCCGGAGGCTACCGGCGTGGAGAAGACCGGAGTCTGTCCCTCGAAACAGGTCAACATCTGGTCACTGATGTCGACCTGCACCCATTTGTCGGGATGTCCCGGCGAGAGGGGCGCCAAGTCCTCGGGAGTGATCGGACGCAACATATTGGCCGGGACGTAAGGGCCGGGCGACCACGTGATGCCTTCCTGGAGTTGGTACCACCACGCGCCCTCTGTATCCTGCACCGCACCGACAACACGGTACGCGGTTTCGTAGTACAGCCGACGCGAGGCATACGGCGAATTGGGCGCAGGGCGGCTGATGGCGACAGGCACGGTGACTTCGGCCCAAAAGCCGGGCGCTGTGACCTCGGTCACAACGTTGGTCTGGAGGATGTTTTCGGAAGGGTGAACATATCCGCTGTGGATGAAGCCGCCTTCGGTGTAGTACCACAGCGGATTGCTGGGCCAGGGCGCTTCCCCCACCAATGAGGCTTTTAACGGGATCACCTCATCGCGCGTTTTCCACTCGACGACTTCGGCGGTGGGGGAGGGCGCCTTGCGGATGGCTTCGTGGTAACTGATGATGCGTCCCAATGAGGCCGGCGGCGGCAGAAATTCCGGCAGATCCCACTCCGTTGAGTAGGCCAACACCGGCGTCTTCTGTAACCATAACCACGCGAGCGAGGCGCTGCCTAATTTTAAGAATTGACGACGATTGATAGATTTCATCTGCTGTTTCCTCGATACGTTCTATGGACATTCTCTCCTACTGCTGCGGCATGGACGGCATAACCGCAGCTCCGCTCAGACGCCGGGCTTCGCGTTGCTGGCGGCGGGCCAGCAGCCGCCTCACCCGGTCATACCGCTGGCGGTCCAGCGGGTAGAACCACGCGACGATCATGACGCCGATCAAGAGCAAAGCGCCCAGCGGTCCGGTGAGAATGCGGATGCCCAAAATCGCGGATTCCGGCTGCGTGAACTGCGTCACCCCTGCTGGCGGAACCTGGTATCCCAGCCAACCCAGCGCCTGCAAGGCCATAAAGATGGCAAAAGCCGTGGTCAATTTGCGGATGAAGTTCTTGACCCCGTAGTAAATGCCTTCGTGACGTTGCCCGGTGCGCAATTCGTCCCAGTCGATGACGTCGGGGAAGATGGCGTCGGGCAGTACGTGCGCTGCCGAGACGCTGACGCCGATCAGTACGGCCATCACCACCACCGCTGTGTAGTCCAGCGGTGGGATAAAGTTAATCAACAGCAGCAGAATCACCCAGAAGCCAATGGCGATGATGTACGCTTTGTGCTTGCCCAGATGACGCGCCAGCCACGTCCAGAAGGGCAGGACGATGACGGCGGTGAGCAGCATAGCGCCCAGCGCCACCGATTCGACGGGCATACCGATCCATGGCACTGTCGCCAGCAGGTTGCCCTGCGCGATCCAATAGATGAGGAAATACGGCAACGCCACACTGATCAGATCGAACGTCACCCAGTTGAGCATGTAGAGCGCGGTGGCGTAGCGGAAGGGGATATTCTGCCAGGCCATGCGCAGTGTGGCTTTGAAGGAGACCGTCTCTGCCGGGCGTTCGGAGTTCGATTTTTCGCGCACGCTGAAGAAAATCAGCAGGTAGGGGATGACCGCCGAGGCGCCAAAGAGCGCCGCGGCGATCATATAGCCTTGTTGTTGGGTGCCTCCACGACTCAGCGTCGCATCCACGATCATCGGCGCGGCCACGGCAGCGGCGATGGAGGCGATGAGGTTGAAGAACATGCGATAGCTGGCGAGAGAAGTACGCTCATCATAATCGGAGGTGATTTCGGGGGTGAGCGCGTGATAAGGCACAATCACGAACGTCTGGAATGTGTCACTGAGAGCATACGTCAGCATCATGTGGATCATCAACATGATCTGGCTCTTCCACGGCGGCGCCCACCACAGGATCAGGAAGGCTAAGCCGTAAGGTACGGCGAAGAAGAGCAGAAAAGGCCGGCGCCGTCCCCAGCGGGTATGGGCTTTGTCACTGATGACGCCGACCAGGGGATCGTTGATGGCATCCCAGAGCACGCCGAAGAAGGCGGCGAAGGAAGCCAGCCGTGGTTCGAGTCCCACCACGTCCGTCAAAAAGATAGCATAGAAGACCTGGCGCAGCGTGTTGAACGTTGCCATGCCCCAATCGCCGGTCCCGTAAATGACTTTAGTGATCCAGGGAAGCTCTTGTTTCTTCAGAGGTGTGTCCATGATGGTGTCCTGTGTGTTCATGATTGATGTGAGGGTCCGCGAATGATAGGGCGCGCCGGTAAACCCGATGACGCTTGTACCACTGCACGCCGATGGCATTCATGTCTCCCAGGCTTTTGGTATTTGTCTCCAACACCTGGGCAAGATCGCAGAAGGTGGCCTGAGCGGCCTTCAAGGTCCTGGCGAGTTCAACGTACAGCAGAGTACTGCCGCCCATCCCTTGATATTTCGGCAGCAGGCCGATACCGTTCCCGCACATTCGCCGGGTGCGTTTGAATTCTGCCAATATGCGAATCCAACCGAAAGGCCACAGTCGCCCGCGCGTTTTCTTGAGCGCGTCGGAAATGTCCGGGAAGACAAAAGCGAAGCCGGCGATGTCGTCGCCTTTCATCACGATCTTCATCAGCCGGGGATCGGCGACGGAGAGCAGTTGCCTGCCGATGAGCTGGACTTCGTCGTCGTCCAGGGGATAATATCCCCAGGCGTGGGTAAAGGCTTCGTTGTTCACCCGTTGAACCCGGGGAATCCATGCGCGCAGTTCACGCTTGCTGGTGAAGGATTTTACCCAGAAGCCACGCCGTGCTTTGATTTTCTCGGCCAGGGTGTAGAAGCGCGCATCAAGATCATGGCCGGCGGTGACATAACCGGAGAGATAGTCGATCTCTTTGGCGAAGCCGGCGGCTTCCAGCAGACGCGGGTAGTAGGCGTAATTGTACGGCATACTCAAGGCCGCGCGATGCTCGAACCCCTCGACCAAAATGCCCACGGCGTCCGCCCGTAGAAATCCCTTGGGGCCATAGAGCATATCAAGGCCGCGCCGCGTGGCCCACGCCGCCGCTGCAGCGAAAAGTCCGCCCGCCACGGCCATGTCGTCGATGGCGTCGAAAAGATAAAAGAACGCGGCCCGGCATTGATTGTACTCGTTGTAGCGGCGATTTTCGAGCACGGCGATGCGCCCCACAACGTCCCGACCTTCTTCGGCGACAAAGAAGTCGGCCTCCGAATGTTTGTAGAAAGGATAATGCCGCCGGTCCAGCACCGCCTTGACGCTCGCTGCCAGCGGCGGCATCCATTGGGGACAATCCGCGTAGAGAGTGAACGGGAATTCGACGAACCGCCGAATGTCTCGGCGGTTCTCTGTATCCAACGGGCGAACTTGCATCCAGCCATCAAGATAAGCAATCAAAAAGGGTTCTTCAGGATTTCGCGTGGTCGAAATAAAAAACCAGCCACGGATTTACACGCCAGGCATAAAAAATCAGTGTCATCCGTGGCAAAAACTAAAGCCGTTTTGCTATCACCACGCCAAGTCCCAGAGAACCTCAAGACTTCCTGGCGGGCATGTACTTCGCCAGTTTTGCGGCCAGGTTAGAAAGTGGCAGACTTTGCAGCCAGATTTTGCCTGGGCCGGTCAACGTTGCCAGGAAGAAGCCCTCGCCGCCGAATAGCATGTTAGAAAGCCCTTTGACCATCGCAATATCATATTTGACGGTCGGCTCGAAGAGGGCAATGTGGCCGGGATCCACTTTTATCGTTTCGCCGGGCAGCAGCGTGTATTCACGAATTTCGCCGGGGATTTCCAGGAAGGCCATCCCGGGGCCGGTAATCTGTTGCAGGATGAAGCCCTCGCCGCCGAAGAAACCGGTGCCCAGCTTTTTACGGAAGTGCATCTGCATGTCGACGGTGCTTTCGGCGCACATAAAAGCGTCTTTCTGGCAGATGAGACTCTGACCTGCACTCAGGCTAAAATCAAGGATATTTCCGGGCGCTTCGGGGGTGAAGACAATCATCGCTTCGGGATCACGGCTGGTATAGGTTGTCATGAAAAGGGATTCTCCGGCCAGGGCGCGACCCAGGCCCTTCATCAACCCGCCCTTGGTGTTGGTCGTCATCTCGATGTTGCCTTTCATCCAGGCCATGCCGCCGGATTCGGTATACATCGATTCGCCGTTGTTCAGGTAAACTTCCAATGTGGGGAGCATAGTCCCGCGAATCTCATAGCGCATAATGTTACCTCCTTACATCATGGGCTGATTAAAGAAATAAGCATCTTCATTATAGCATGGTCTACCGTTGCCGCAAGGGATGAAATGACAAATCGACCCTTTTCAACCCATGATGCACCATCCCCAAAGTTCCGTTCGCCACCTGGCAAGGGTGACTGAATAGTTATCTTTTAAGGACAGCCGCCACCGCTCGAATATGGTCCGGTGTACTGCCGCAGCAGCCGCCGAAAATTTTAACGCCCGCTTCGGCGACAAACCGCTGTGCGTACTCGGCCATGATGGCCGGCGTTACGTCATAGACCAGCTCACCGCCGGCGGCGTGTGGCAAGCCGGCATTCGGCTTCGCCATCAAGACGGCTTCCGGGACGGCGGCGCGCATCTTGAGGACGGCGTCGAGCGTTTCGCTCAACGTGCGTCCGCAGTTCGCGCCGACCACGGCAACGCCCATGCCCCACAAGGTCTGCGCGGCCTGCTCCGGCTTGACGCCCATCATCGTGCGTCCCTTCGTGTCGAAGCTCATCGTCGCCAGGATGGGCAGAGCGGTGACCTGCCGCGCGCCTTCGATGGCGGCGGTGGCTTCGTTCAGGTCGCTCATCGTTTCGATGAGGATCGCGTCGGCACCGCCCTCCGCCAGAGCCGCCGCCTGCGCGGCGAATCCGGCGACAGCCCCGGTGTAGGTAAGGGAACCGAGCGGTTCGAGCATCTGTCCGGTCGGGCCGATGTCGCCGATCACGAGCGTCTGGTCTCCGGCGACCTCACGGGCCAGTTGCGCCGCCGCCAGGTTGACGGCATGCACCTGCGCGCGCAAGCCGTCACGCTCCAGGCGTGCGGGTGTACCGCCAAATGTGTTGGTCAGGATCATATCCGCGCCGGCGTCGATGTAGGCCCGGTAGAGCGCGCAGATGGCGGCCGGATTTTCAAGATTCCAGCGTTCCGGTGCCGCGCCGGGCGCGAGGCCGGCCTTTTGCAGCATCGTTCCCGTCGCGCCGTCGGCTATCAAAATGGATTTTTCGTTCAAAGCGGTGAGAAATTTGGACATGGTTCCCCTCCTCAGTCCATAACCGGCCAGGACACAGAGTTCACAGAGAAAGTAAAAAACTCCGAATGACGAAATGAGAAACGAGCCACCCGTATGATACCACAGAAATGACGCCAGACTACCCAAGCCGACCAGGGGGCTGCATCTCAGCGGACGATCAGCGCGTCGAGGCTGACCGTTCCGTCCATCGCGGTCAGTGTGAGCGTTTCGCCCTGCACGCGGAGATGGCGCGACAGGACAACCGGCGCCTCGTGCAGTTGCAGGTCGCGGCTGTCGCCCGCCGCGTCGGCGACGCGCAGTGTCCCTGCGCCGGGCCCCGGCGTCAGGGTGAGGGTTCGCCCTTCCCAGGTGAAGGTGACGGTTGCTCCTGGCGTCAGCGTGCGGTACTGCCCCAACACGGCGTCGGGCGCGGCCACGTCCTCCCATGCGCCTGCGTAAACAAGCTGCCAACTTGTCTCCTGGTGAACGCCCACGTAGAGCGTCGGCTCCAACGTGTTGAGATACGTGGACAGGCTGTCATAAATGGGCAGTGGCGTGAAGTCCGGCTCGACCATGCGAAAGTAGTACATGGGCTGGTCGCGCTCCGCATCCGAGGCACGTTTGAAGAACCACACGGTCGTCACACCGGCCCACGGCCACTCGCGCTGGATGCGCTCGTAGGCCAGCGGCGCGTAGCGCGCTTGCTGCTCCAACGTCACCCGCCCGTAGCGGGCTTCGATGCCCTCCGGCGCCGTGTTGCTGTTCATCTCGCTGATCCAGATGGGCTTGTGAGCATCGCCGTTGACGACCATCACATCGCGCACCCACAGCGGGCGCGAGAAGTTCACCTGTCCCGGCGTGGGCCGCATCCGGCGGTCGGTGGGACCGGACCAGAGCATGTAGTCGTTGACCGCCATCACGTCGAAACATGCCCCGGCGCCTGCATCGTACATCCGCTGGAGGAAGACCACATCCATCAGATTGTTACCGGCATAGGCCGGATTCCACGTGCCGAGTTCTACCGTCGGCGCCATCGCGCCGCTGATGACGACGGCTTGCGGATCGACGGCCTTGATGCGGGTGTAGGCCAGGCACAACAATTCCGTGTACGCTTCGGGATCGACCGGCTGATTGCCCCATTCGGGGTAGATGTTCGGCTCGTTCCAGATTTGGTAATAGCGGATTCGCCCGGCGTAGCGTGAGACGACGGCACTGACATAGTCGCCGTAATCCGCGATGTCGTCCGGCGGGCCGAATGCACCGCGCGCGGCCCCGTCGTGACGGCTCCACTCCGGCGGTGCTTCCAGGCGGGCGATGATCGCCAGGCCGTACTGCTCCGCGAGGGCGACGATGTTGTCGTATTTCTCCCACGCCGGGCGATAGGGTTCGTTACGGCGGTCTTCGAAATCGCCCTTGGCGTGGATTTCGATGTCGTACCAGGGGAAGGATTGCCGGATCCACCGGAAACCCGCGTCGGCGATCATCTGCAAGGATTGGGCGCGCTTTTCCGGTTCGACTTCCTGTTCCAGGAAGGTGTTCACGCCAAAGGGAGGCAAATCGGTGTGGGCGACGGCGACATCGTCTGCCGTTTGCGGCAGGGGACGGGTCCAGCGGAAGGCCCACTGCACCAGGCCGCGTAGTTGGGGGAGCAGACGCTCTTCGCCGGTGATGGCAAACAGGCGCGCGCGTGGATCGGGAAACAGCCACGCGACGCCCCACAGCATCACGAGAACGAGCAGGACAAGCACGAGCTGCCAGCGACGGTTCATGTCGTACTCTCTTTAGGGAGTGGCTGTCTGAACGGTTTTGTCTCCGAGGAGAACGGCAACGGATAAGGGCTGCTCTTTGCTGAGGTAGGCCTGGACATCCGCGAGAGATCTTTCGTAAAGCTCAAGCAGTGCGTCATCGTCGCCCTTGAAACCGCCGATGGTGCGCCGGGCACAGGTGCAGCATCCCAGTGAGGCGCGGTAACTGTCGAGGTCGCAGGTGAGGCAGCTTCCCAGCTTGATCATCATCAGCCCAAAGGCCAGCACTTCCTCATGGTTGTGGGGCAGGAAAGCGACCCGTTCGATCAAGTGCTGCCATTTAGGACCACGCAGATCCCGTAATTGCTGGATACAACGAGGGGGAAAAAGAATCTCGCTATCTGGATACATTTTACTTTCTGCCGCCTCTCTCAAAACAAAGATGCATCTCTAGCGTGTAGCCAATTCGGGAAGCTCTCTTTGTTTGGGAGAGCCTGTACCTGTGGCTTATCATAACACAAGAGACGCACTTTTTCAAGAGTTTTGCAGAGAATTTTTGGAAAATTGTACTTGTCAGGATGATATTGAACACGTCACTATTCAGCCACCCTTGCCAGGTTTGGGGAAGGTGCATCATAGGTTGACGTTTCGGCTATATGCGCTGACCCTCTCATCCCCCAACCCCCTTCTCCCCCCCCAGCGGGGAAGAAGGAGGGCGAAAAATGGGGGTGTGGAGGGCGGCTTCGCCGCCCTCCACACCCCCTACAAAAAGCCCCCCTTCCCCAGGGAAGGGGGGGCAGGGGGTTGGGCTTATAGAAATACGAATAATCTCGTCATCCAAGAGCGCTTTACATACCCAAATCGGCGCCCAACCTACGATAGGGCATAAGTGGCTGTGCCAGGTTGATTAGTCCATCGAGGCAGAAATTCCACACCCGTTAGCCATGCTCGGAGTGGATCGCCAGATCCGCGGTTTTTGGCGCGCTACACCGGGATTTGACGATCTCTGGCAAGCATAAACTGGGCATGTATTTGCGCCGCGCAGTATTAGCCTGAAGAGATACCTTTACAAAACATCTGAACACGGTATACTCTCAGCCGAGGCTAAATTCCGCCGAGGCTGAATTCACGAAGCCCTGCGGGCCGGTAGCTCGGTCATCTGGCTTGCCGGCTGCTCAGCCCCCTGGGGGGCTTGGTATGTCGAGCCGGGGGCTTTAGCCCTCGGCTCGGTTTAAGAAAGGATGGGAATGGTCGAATCGGGTGTGAGAGTGGCGCAGCCACGGGATACCGTACAAGTGATGTTGCCGGGGAATCTCATTCTTGAAGGTCCGCTGGGAACAACCGTCGAGACATTTCTACGGGTCGCGTTCCCTCATCCCCCGACACCGTATATGGTGTCGCTGGTGGATGGGAAATTACGGGAACTGACTTATGCGATCAAAAATGACTGCACAGTTGAGCCACTTGACTTGTCGCAATCAGATGGTGTGCGGGTTTATCGGCGTTCCCTTTCCTTCCTGATGGTGGCTGCGGCCCACGAGATTTTCCCCGGGGTGGAGATTTTTGTGGATCATTCACTGCCTTTCGGCGGCTACTTCTGTGAGGTGCGCGACCGCGAACCGTTCACCGATGTCGAACTGCAGGCGCTCTCGGCCGAGATGTGGCGGATGGTGGAGGCGGATTACCCGATTACACGCACCTGTTTGCCTTTAGAAGAGGCGCTGGAAATTTTCCGCGGACGGGGGGAGATGGATAAAATGTCGCTCTTCCAGCGTCGGGAAGGGAATAAGAAAACCTATCTGCAACTGTACGGCCTGGATACTTACCAGGATTATTTCCACGGCTACATGGTCCCTTCGACGGGATATTTGAAGTACTTCCGTTTGTTGTGCTGGGAAAACGGTTTTATCCTGCAATTCCCGCGTCGTCACCAACCGACGCAGTTGCAGCCTATCCAACAGAATCCGCAACTGTTGTCCGTCTTCCGTGAGTACGGGCAGTGGTTGCGTCTGTTGGGGACTGAGAGCGTCGGCGAGTTGAATGAGATCGTCGAGCATGGCGAATTGAAGAAGACGATCCTGGTTTCTGAGGCACTGCACGAACACCGTATTGCCGACATCGCCGACCAGATTCAGGAACGACGCGACAAAGTGCGGGTCGTCCTCGTCGCCGGCCCCTCTTCTTCGGGGAAGACGACCTTCTCCAAACGTCTGGGCGTGCAACTCCTGGCGCACGGCATCCGGCCTTTAGCGCTGGAATTGGACAATTACTTCCACAACCGCGAAGATACTCCGCGCGATGAAAACGGGGACTACGATTTCGAGGCTCTCGAAGCACTGGATATTACGTTTTTCAACGCCCAACTCCAGGCTCTGTTGCAGGGTGATGAAGTCCAACTGCCCAAATTTAACTTTTTCACCGGCCAGCGCGAGGTAGGACCCACCGTGCGTTTGCAACCGGGACAGATTGTCATTGCGGAAGGCATCCACGGTCTCAACCCTGACCTGATTTACGCTCTGCCGAATGAGGCCCTTTATCGCATCTACGTCTCCGCCCTCACTCAGCTCAACCTGGACCGCCACAACC
This sequence comes from Anaerolineae bacterium, assembly GCA_035415725.1. Taxonomy (GTDB): domain Bacteria; phylum Chloroflexota; class Anaerolineae; order B4-G1; family SLSP01; genus DSWT01. The sequence continues at coordinate 10,194 of DAOOGN010000050.1, forward strand.
GTGTGCCGACAACCGACACCCGCCTGATCCGGCGCATCACCCGTGACGCGCGCACGCGGGGCTACAGCGCAGCGGAGACTATCGCCCGTTGGGAAAGCGTCCGCCGGGGTGAGAAACGCCACATCTTCCCCTACCAGGAAAATGCCGATGTGATGTTCAACTCGGCCCTGGTGTATGAATTGTCGGTCCTCAAATCGCTGGCCGAACCTCTCCTGCTGCAAGTGGATGCGGATTCGCGGCAGTGGATTGAAGCCAAACGTCTGCTCACCTTCTTGCAGTGGTTCCTGCCGGCAGAACCCGATCAGGTGCCGGAGAATTCGATCCTGCGCGAGTTTATCGGTGGTTCATCTCTGGAAGAATTTCATTGGGATTAGGCTTGTGCGTCTATGAAACCATGCCCTCACTGCGGTCATGAACTCCCGGAAACGGTCGGACTCTTGTGTCCCTACTGCGGTGTAACGCTCATCCCGGAGAAGAAAGCACGGACGCGTTCATCTCCTGTCCGACTGCCCGAGTGGATGCAGAAGCGCCGCTCTCCGGCATCGCCGCCCCCGGCACCGTCCGCCGAACAGGTGCAGAAATCCCGCCCCGCCGACCCCGCCGCCGCGACGACGGCGCAGGCGCCGCGATCCTCCCGGCGCTTGGTGCACAGACTCCTTATCGTGCTCCTGGCGCTGGTCTTCTTTGTGGGCGTGCTCGCCGGTGCGGCCTACGCCGGCTTCTACTATGGTGAGCGGGATCGGCAGACGGCACGGGCGAACGTCGTGCAAACGCATTACACCGCCGGCCTGCAAGCGCTGAACGAGGGACGCTTTGAACGCGCCGTCGCCGAGTTCCAGTATGTACTGCAACTCGATCCCGAACACGCCCTGGCAGAACAGGGATTGAGCGAGGCCCGCGCACGTCTGGCCGTGAAACCCACGCCGACGCTCGAAGCCGTCGTCTCGCTGTCGGCGCAACTCCTGGAACAGGCTCGCGCTTCGTTTGCCCAGGAAGACTGGGTGGCGACGGCGCGGACGCTGACGCAGCTTCGTGCGCTTGATCCCGACTACAACCAGGAGACCGTCGAGGATATGCTTTTCACCAGCCTGTACAACGCGGGGATCGCTTTTCTGGAAGAGGATGCGCTCGAGGTGGGCATCTCCAATCTCGATCAGGCTATTGCCTTGCGCCCCCTGGATGCGAATGCGGTGAACCAGCGCAACCTGGCGGCGCGCTACCTGGACGCGCTCAACTACTGGGGCGTGGATTGGGAATTGTGCATCGAATACCTCACGGCGCTATACACCGCCAACCCTGACTACAAAGACGTGGCGCAGCGCCTCTATCAGGCCTACCTCGCCTACGCGGATGACTTCGCCGCGCAGGGTGAAATGTGTCCGGCGGAGATGCAGTATACGCAGGCACTGCGCATGTACGCCGATTCCGCCATCGATCAGAAACGTGCGGATGCGGCCCGGGTCTGCCTTATCGCCACACCGACGCCGCTGGACGGCGTCACGCCGCATCTGACTCCCCAGGCCGTTCCCGGCTTCACGGTTGGGCGATTGGCCTATCCCGTTTACAACAGCGCCGCCGCCAGTTACGACCTCTACGCGCTCTACGCCGATGGGCGGATTCTGCGCGCGGCCAGTGGGGCCGATCAACCCTGGTGGGAGTTGGGGACGGGACGCCTGGCCTACCGCGACAAGGTGGCAGGCGGGGTGAAAATGGTGTTACCGGAGGAAGGGATCCCTTTGCAACTGCTCGCGCCGTTGGGACAGGCCTGGCCGACGCTTTCTCCTGATAGCCGGCGCATCGCCTACGCGACTGCCGCCGACGGCACGTGGGCCATCTACGTCACCAACAGCGATGGCTCCGCTGAACCGCGCCGCTTAGGAGCGGGATGGGCGCCGGCGTGGGGAGCGTCAGGACTGCTGGCTTACACCGGTTGTGACGCGATGGGCGTGTGTGGCATCGTCGTTGACAATCCTGATGACGATCAACCCGGCACACGGCTGACCGGCAATGAGAACGATGGAGCGGTCAGTTGGGCACCGGGGGGCAATATGATGGCCTATATGACCAACGTCACCGGCAACTGGGACATCATCCTGCTCAGTCCCCAGGGCGGTGTGCAGCAAGTGACGTTCGAGGCGTCGGATGAAGGACTGCCGGTCTGGTCGCCCGACGGGGGACGGCTGGCCTTCGTGAGTAACCGCGACGGCAACTGGGCCATCTACGTGATGCAACTGGACGGGCAGAATGTCCAGCGCATCCTGGACCTCGGTGCTGAGCTGCCGGGCTGGGAGAACCAGCGCCTCTCGTGGGTGCCTTGATAGTTCAAGACTCAGTAGATCGCATTTTGCTGGGTCTGGATCACCAGATCCAGATAGGAGCGGGGATCTGGCGATCCCCTTGGAGCACTTTGAGCGGATGATCCCCGCGAAGCAATTTCAGGCGCGTCGTGAGACTTTTGTAGTCTGGCCTTGACGAAAGCGCCGAATCGAGTATAACTCAAGTGTTCGGGGCGTAGCGCAGTTTGGCTAGCGCGCACGGTTTGGGTCCGTGAGGTCGGAGGTTCAAATCCTCTCGCCCCGACTGTTGACCACACGGTCAAGTCGTTTTCCCGCCGCGAGCGCCAGGTTCGCCGAGATTTATGCTATTTCTCTGCGTCCTCAATCATCAGGCTGCTTACAAGCATATAGACTTCGCCAACTGGTGCTCAATGTCCAACACGGGACGTGCTGATCCCTATAACTTCCCGGTAACCGACATCCAACGCTAAACCTGCCCACAGAGTTGCCAAAAGTGGCGATATGCACGCAATGTTGTAGGCGATACCGCCCACGGCGTAAGGTATGGGTAGTTGCAGAGCATTCTTGAGCAAAGACAAGTAGCACTGCTAGAAGGAGGGGGCAGACCGCCCAACCTAGTTCCAGGGATAGTACTCGGCGTACAGTGTGAGCCGCCAATGGTTGATCTGCAGCAATAATCGTCACCAGAAGGGAGCATATTATGGTCGTCACTGGCAGGTTGCCCCGCGCATTCCAGGTGTAGGCGACGGAGTGACCGGGTGCGCCGGCGACGAGAAGTCGGTTCGCAGCGTCATAAGTGTACGTGGTGACGGTGGTTCCGTCAAGTGGGGTGGTGAGGGTGTAGACGGTGCGGTTGCCGACGGTATTGTATTGGTAGCCATAAGTCTTGCCCATTCGCAAAGACAATGTTGGAGGCAGCGAAACTTCCTTCTGTTTGCCACTTCGGGCTTGTTGAGCAGTTTGCCAATATCGTGGAGGAGACCGCGGATCTGGCGATCTGCTTCGCGCACGGCTAACGGGGGTGAAATTTCTGCCACGATGTACGAGGGGGTGTGGGTGTTCCAGGGGAAAGGGTGAAGGGGGAGTGGCCGGTAGAGGAAGCAAGGGAAGGTTTGCGCTCGACGAGGTCAGGAGGTGAGCGGTCGTTGCAGGGCAAAAAAAATCGCCGAGGGTGGTCCCATACACCCTCGGCTCACTCAGAAGGAGGAGAAAGTCTCATTTGAAACGCAACTATAAGATACCATACTTTGCTGTCCTTTACTTGACGGAATCCTTACTATATTCTAACGATGTGAGGCTTATCCATGTTCGTAACCGTTTAGTTCTGTGAGTACTGTGTGCGGAGAGAAGATTTCTCCTCCCCCTGTTCTCTCCCCAGCGAAAACGCCGGGGAGGGGGAGAAAACACAAAAAAAGTTCCCTTCCCCACCCCCCTTTTCCCCCGCCAGCGGGGAAGAAGGGGGGCAGGGGGGATGGGCTTATAGAAAAGAAACACGCCTGTCGCGTCATCCACGAGTCCTTTGCCTACCCCAATCCACGCCTAACCTGCTCTAGGGAATAAGTTGCTGCGCCAGGTTTACGAGTCTGAATAGATACGATAAACCTTGATGAGTCAACGCCACCTATTGACACAGGAAGGAATCTGTGCTATAGTTAAGACACTTCCGGTAACGATACCGGTATCAATACCGGAGTAGAATTCTTCGCTGTTGGGGCATTATGAATCGCAAACTCTCGCTGACGATCCGAGATGTGGCCGAAGCCTGTGGTGTTTCGGTCTCTACGGTGTCCCGAGTTTTGAACGATAAGGACGATGTTTCGGCAGAAACCTACGAGAAAGTGCGGCGCGTGATAGCCGAACTGGGATACACCTCCAGCCTTGCCGCGACCGGCATGCGCAGTCGGCGCACCAATGTCATCGGTGTTCTGGTGGTCGATCTGGGTGATCCTTTCAGTCTGGAACTGTTCAAGGGAATCGGCAGGGCCATCCACGGCACCGAGTACGATTTGATCGTTTACAGCAGCGGTCGCATTGCCGCTGATACGCAGCCGGGGTGGGAACGGCGCCATTTGTCTCGACTGGACGGCAGCATTACTGATGGGGTGCTTGTCGTCACCCCCACGACGAACGATCTGACGTCGATTTCTCCCCTGGTGACGATTGACCCGCATGAGAACAACCTGTTTCCCGCCGTCATTTCGACCAATCGTGAAGGGGCGATGATGGCGATGGAGTATTTGATCGGCCTGGGACACCGGCGCATTGGCTATATCACCGGCCGTCAAGGGTTGGTCAGTTCAAACCGTCGTCAACAGGGTTATGTGGATGCGCTTCAGCAAGCAGGTCTGCCGGTTGAGCCAGAACTTATCCAGGCGGGAGATTATACACGCGAGACAGGATTTCGCTGTGCCCAGCGCCTGTTCGCCTTGTCGAATCCGCCCACGGCGATTTTTGCCGCCAATGACCAATCTGCACTGGGGGTGATCGATGCGGCAGGCGAAGCCGGCTTGCGTGTCCCCGACGATCTGTCGGTGGTCGGTTTTGACAATATCTCCCAAGCCTCTTGCTCCTTGCCGGCATTGACGACGGTCGATCAATCCGTGAGCGAGATGGGATATGTGGCAACCATCATGTTGATCATGTTGATGCGGGGTGAAACTCTGGACGAGCCGTTCCGTAAGGTGCCGGTCCAGTTGATTATCAGGGACTCATGTCGGTCCATCAAGTAACGTGGCACATTCATTTTTGGGTTCTCTGGGACTTTGCGTGGTGACGGGGAAAAAACGGTTTTAGTTTTTGCCACGGATGACACGGATTGCACTGATTTTTTATACTTTGCGTGTCAATCTGTGGCTGGTTTCTTATTTCGACCCCACGAACCTGGTATAGAGAATAAGTTGTTTCGCCAGGTTGACTGGCCTGAATAGATACCATTTTTGATCGTCTTCGACAACGATGCCAACAACCAGAGCAGCAAATATAGCAAAGGAGGAAAGCATATAAGCTATAGATCAAAACCATTCATCTTACCCTGAAATGAGTCTATGTGTTCAGTTTCAGTCAAAAATATCTGGAGGAAAAAATGAAGGAGAGCAGAAAGAAACTAACGCGCAGGGAATTTCTGCGCAGTGCGGCCGTATTCACGACCGCGGTGGTAGCGACGGCCTGTACTACCCCCACACCACAGATTATCAAGGAAACCGTTGAAGTCGAGAAGGAAGTGACCAAGGTTGTCGCCGGTACGCCGATCGTCGAGAAGGTCATCGAGACTCAGGTCGTGGAAAAGGTGGTGACGGCTACACCCGAATTACCTAAAGAGAAAGCGCCTGATGTGTTTGGTACCTTCCCCCGGAACGAGACGGTGATCGCCAGGATCCTCACCGGGCGCGTCGGTTCGCCCGACAACTTCAACTGGTGGGTGGGCTGGAAATGGTCGGACCGTGGCCTGCAGAACGTGGCGGACGAGGCGCTCTGGACGGTCGACTTTGCCACGGGCAATATCATCAATGGGCTAGCGGAGGGGGACCCGACCTACAACGCCGACTTCACGGAATGCACCATTCCTCTGCGCAAGGGCGTCGCATGGTCAGACGGCGAACCTTTCACTGCTGCCGATGTGGTTTATTCGGCTGAGACGTTCAAAGCGTACACAGAGTTCGGCGCCCATAATTTCTTTGTGGACAATGTCGCCTCTGTCACCGCTGAGGATGATTACACGGTCAAATTTGTGCTGAACCAGCCCAACTCCCGCTTCCACACGACCTTCCTCGACCGCTGGGGCTGCACCCGGATCATGCCCAAGCACATCTTCGAAAAGCAAGAAGACCCGGTCCAGTTTACCTTCAATCCGTTTGTGGGCTGCGGTCCGTACAAGCTGCACAGCTTTGATCCTCAAGGAAGCTGGACGGCCTGGGAAAGACGTGAAGATTGGGATAAGAGTCCCACCGGCATTATGTACGGTATGCCTCAACCCAAGTACGTCATCTACCAGTTCTTTGCCGATGAAGGCGCGCAAATCCTGGCGCAATTGACGCATCAACTGGATGTGGCGGAACTTTCGGCCGATGGCCTCAAAGCGCTGTTGTCGCAGGCGAAGACCTCCCGCGCTTACCAGCCGACCTTCCCCTTTGTGGTCAACAACGACCCTTGCATCACCGGCATCAACATCAACACCGCCCGGCCACCGTTCGATAAACTCGACGTCCGCTGGGCTTTGGTGTTGGCGATCGACATTGTGGAGTACACGAGTATCGCCGTCGACTCCTCGGGCACTTTAAGCCCGGTGCATATTCCGCACTTAGGGCCATACCCGAAAGACTACATCGAGCCTATGCAGGATTGGCTGAAGTCCTTCACCATCGATGTGGGCAATGGCGAAACCTTTGCTCCGTATGACTCCACGTCGCCGCAGCGCATCGCCGACTACGCCAGGAGCCGCGGCTATATCTTCCCGGATACACCGGAATTCCTCGAACAGGCTTTCGGACTGGGGTGGTACAAGTATGCTCCGGATATCGCCGAGAAACTGCTCCTGAAGAATGGCTTCTCGAAGAATGCGGACGGCAAATGGCTGCTGCCTAATGGCAAGCCCTGGAAGATCTCTTTCCTGTGCGAGACGACGCTTTCCGGCATGGGTGCGCGCAATGCGGCGGCTGCCGTACAGCAGTGGAAGAAGTTCGGCATCGATGCCGAGATGTTCCCCTCGGAAGCTCGTGCTGATTTAATCGCCGTCGGCGACTTTGATGTAAGCGGTGACTGGCCGGCCCAAGAACCCTGGGGTGCAGGCCCCGACCTGTATCGCGTGCTCGACAGATGGAACTCTGCCTACATCAGACCTGTGGGAGAACGCACCCAGGGCCATTCCTGTCGCTGGTCGAGCGCCGAGATGGACGCCATCATCAAGGAACTGCGCGAGACGGATCCGTTCGATACCGAAGCCGTCATCGCCATAGGCACCGAGGGCCTCAAGGAAGCGGTCAAGAATATGCCCGGCATCCCGACCTACGGATATATCGGCTTTATCGGCTGGGACGAGTACTACTGGACCAACTGGCCCGGCAGCGAAAACCCTTACACCCAGCCTTATACGCACTGGCCCAACTTCAAGTACACGACGCCGTTCCTGAAACCCACTGGCAGATAAGCCGGTCGGTGATACAATCATCCTGGACGGGCATCTTGCCCGTCCAGGATTCCTTGTGTATAAGTGAGGTGCATTACCGTGACATTCGTGAAACGATATCTTATCCCTCGTCTGATCCAATACGTTCTCGTCATCTGGCTGGGCATCACCGTTGTTTTCTTCATTCCCAGACTCACTCCGAATGACCCTGTCATGAGGATGATCGATCAGATGCAGGCGCGGGGTTCAACGCTGGAACCTGGCTCGATGGACGGCATTATCCGCGACCTGACCGAGATGTATGGTTTGGAAGGCTCCTGGCTCGATCAATACTGGGCTTTTTGGGGCCGGCTGTTCCGCGGTGATTTCGGCGTTTCCTTCTTCCAATTTCCCACCCGCGTTAACCAGCTCATTGCCACCGCCATGCCCTGGACTTTGGGATTGCTGCTGACTACAACTGCCATTACGTGGACGTTGGGGAATATCGTGGGGGGGTTAGCGGGTTACTATTCGCGTAGAGGGTGGTCGCGGGTCTTGGATACTATTGCTATGGTAGTTCGCCCGTTGCCCTATTACATCTTTGCCTTCACGTTGCTTCTACTTTTTGCCTATGTCGTGCGCTGGTTCCCCATTACAGGGGGGGCGTCATTGGGAGCTGTCCCTACCTTCACCTGGGCCTATATCAAAGATGTTCTCTGGCATTCGATCTTGCCGGCCGTCTCGCTATGCGTCCTAGGCGGGGCGGTCCAGTTTCAAACCATGAAACTGATTGTGCAGAATATCAATGCGGAAAATTTTGTCCAGTATGCCAAGCTAGGCGGCGTTACCGAAAGCCGCATCGTGGGCAAGTATGTCATTCGCAACGCTTTGCTGCCGCAAATCACCGGCCTGGCGCTTTCGCTGGGGCAAATCTTCAGCGGGGCATTGATTACCGAGATCGTTTATGGCTACCCTGGGCTGGGAATGTTGCTTTATCGAGCTATCGTCAATGGAGATTACAATCTCATTATGGGCATCACTATCTTTTCTATCGTCGGCATCACCACAGCAATCCTGATCGTCGACTTAATATACCCCTTGTTTGACCCGCGGGTGAGATACGCATAAGGAGGCCGGCCCCGTGAAAGTTCTGCGCGACTTATTCAGAGATTATCGCTTCTGCTTCAGCTTCGGCGCCCTCATGATCATCGTGATCATGGCAATCCTGTCTATCTTTTCGCCTTATGACCCTACGTTGTGGAATGTCGTCCCGAGAGATACCAAACCGTCGGCGCAACATTGGCTCGGTACTGATTCGAACGGGCAGGATATCTTCTGGCAAGCGACGTTTGCGGTGCGCAATTCCCTGATCATCTCCCTCATCGCGGCGTTGATTTCCAGGGTGATCGCCATCCTGGTGGGCATGGTTGCCGGATATAAAGGGGGCTTAATCGACCGGATTTTGATGTTTGTCGGCGACAGTCTATTGGTGATTCCCCTCTTCTTGATTATGGTGATGATCGCCATGCTGGTGCGAGAATTTATGAATCTGGTGATGCTGGGACTCATGCTCTCGTTTTTCGGCTGGGCATGGGACGCACGCCTGATCCGCTCCTTGATCTTAAGTTTGCGGGAACGAGAATTCACCAAGACGGCCGTCCTTTCCGGTACCGGAACGGTCAAACTGGTATTGAACGAATACATGCCCTTCGCCATGCCGCTGATCTTCTCGACTTTGATTAATAATATCGCATGGGCGGTTGGATTGGAGATGACGCTCGCCATCCTGGGCCTGGTTAATCTCAACATTCCCACCCTGGGCACGATGTTGAATTGGGCGCTCTTTTACCAGTCGATTCTATTAGGACGTTGGTGGTGGATCTTGACGCCGGTGGTTCTATCGCTGCTCCTGTTTATTGCGCTTTACTGGCTCTCCGTCAGTATCAGCGAATACCTGGATCCAAGAACTCGCATTCAACGTGTCGGGGCACAGTGAGGTGACGATGAACAAGACCATACTGAGAACTGAAGGCCTGAAAACCTTCTACGTGCTCGACGTTTTCGGCACCCAGAAAGTCGTCAAGGCGGTCAACGGGGTCGATCTCGATATCCGGGAGAACGAAGTCTATGGCATCGCCGGCGAAAGTGGGTGTGGAAAGTCGACGCTGCTGAAAGCGCTCGCGGCCGCGATTGAACCGCCGTTGCGTCTGATCGATGGCTATATCTTTTATTACATCGATGGCAAAGCGGTGGATGTTGTCACGTTGAGTCCGGAAGCCAAGCGAAAATTGCGTTTGGAATACATCGCTTACGTTCCCCAAGGCTCGATGAGCGCTCTCAATCCCGTGATCAAGCTGAAAGAGACTTACCGGGATTTCATCGAAAGCCATGTGAGTGGAAAAACTAAAGAGGAAACCTTCGCGATTGCGGAGAGACATATCACCGAGTTGGGACTGCCACCCGAGATCTTGAATGCGTATCCCCACCAGTTGTCCGGCGGGATGCGTCAACGGGTGACGATTGCCCTGGCAGCACTGCTGAAACCCAGCATTATCGTCGCGGATGAGCCGACCACGGCGCTCGATGTCGTGGTCCAGCGCGGCGTCGTGCAGCTCCTTAAAGACATTCAACAAAAACTGAAAAACACGATCATCCTCGTGACCCATGATATGGGCGTTCAAGCCAACATCGCCGACCGGGTTGGCATCATGTATGCGGGGAAAATCGTCGAAGAGGCGACGACCGAGAAGATTTACGGTGCTCCCCAGCATCCCTATACCCGGTTCTTGATCAATTCGCTGCCCCAGTTTGGCGATAAGTCGGCGCGTGAAAGCGTGCCCGGAAGTCCCCCTTCGCTCATCGATCTGCCTGCTGGATGTTCGTTCCATCCTCGTTGCCCCCACGCCATGGAAATCTGTATGGAACAGACGCCAGACCTCATCACACTAGATACCGACCACAAGGTCGCCTGCTGGTTGGTTGGAGGAGAGCATGGAAAAGCTGCTTGAAGTCAAGAACCTGACTAAAGTATTCTCCATGGGGAGTATACTCTCAAGAGTCAAACTGACCGCCACCGACAATGTGTCCTTTTACATCAAACCGGGCGAGATTTTTACCCTGGCAGGAGAGAGCGGCTGCGGCAAAACCACGACCGCCAAAATCATTTTAGGTTTCGAGGAACCGACTTCAGGTACGATCCTCCACAACGGCAAAGATCGTGCCGAATCCACGGGCAAGAAAGTGTGGCAGGAAGAGGCTATACAGGCCATCTTTCAGGACCCCTTTGGCACCTTCAACCCCCTGCGCGTCGTCGACCGCTATTTTTTTGAGACTGCTCGGAATTTCGGGATGGCGACCACCAAGGGCGAAGCCATCGAGTTGATCGATAAGACGTTGCGGCTGGTGGGACTTACCTACGACGAATTCGCCGGAAAATACCCCAGCGAGTTCTCCGGTGGTCAATTGCAGCGGGTCTCCATTGCCAGAGCTTTGCTGACCAGACCCACCTTGCTCATTGCCGATGAACCGGTTTCGATGGTCGATGCCTCTTTGCGCATGTCGATTGTCAACCTGTTCAAGAGACTCAAAGAAGAGGAGAATCTGGGTGTGCTCTATATCACCCATGATCTGGCGACTGCCTACTATGTCAGTGAGCGCATTGCTATTATGTTCAGAGGCAACATCGTCGAAATGGGGTCCGTCGAACAAGTGTTGATGGATCCCAAACATCCTTACACCCGACTGCTGCGTGAGTCCATCCCCGAGGCGGACCCGCGGAAGCGCTGGCGTGACAAGATTTCGCTTTCCGAATTAGAACATCAAGAATATATGCGCAAAGGCTGCAAATTTGCCGGACGTTGTCCTCAGGTGATGGATCAATGTCTTCTTGAGCCTCCCCCCGATGTCACCGTGGATGGTGTGTTGGTCAAGTGCTACTTATACTCAGAGCACGCTTAGCCTGATGTGCTGGTCATCGCACCCCAACGCCGCGCCATCCATGGCGCGGCGTTTTTTAGAGATCGCCGAGATTGCCTTGCGCCAGGCCGATGACGGTATCCGCCGCGCCGTAGTACACCCATAGTTCCCGCCCCAACAAAACAGCGCCGCAAGTGAAAACGACGTTGTTCACGTCGCCGACGATCTCCCACTCGGCCTCCGGTTGCAACAGCCATTCCGGTTGGCGGGCGATGACGCGGGTCGGATCGTCCAGGTCGAGCAGCGCCGCGCCGAGGCGATACCACAGCTTCTCGTCCACGCCGTGGTAGATCAGCAGCCAACCTTTCTCCGTCTTGATCGGCTGTGCGCCCGCGCCGATTTTCTCCGCTTCCCACGGAAACTTCGGCTGCATAATACGGGTGTGATCCGTCCAGCGCAGCAGATCGTCGGAGAACGCCAGGTAGATGTCCGGGACGGGGCGGTGCAGCATACAGTACCGCCCGCCGATTTTCTCCGGGAAGAGCGCCGCGTCTTTGTTGTTGCCGAAGAGCGTATCCGGGATGACGACGCCGTGACGCTGCCAGTGGATGAGGTCGGCGGATGTCGCCAGCGCGATCTGGGTGCGCGCTCCGTCGTAGGCGGTGTAGAGCATGACAAACGTGTCGCCGATCTTGGTGACGCGCGGGTCTTCGACGCCCTGCGCTTCTTCAGGGACGACGTTGGAGGCGAGCACCGGCTCATCCAGCCGCGCGAAGTGGATGCCGTCGTCGCTCACCGCGTAGCCGATGCATGAGCGGTCGGGATCGCCGGGATTGTGCGCCACGGCGCGGTACAGCAGGTGGAACTTGCCACCGTCGTGAATGGCAGCGGCATTGAGAACGGCGCTCTTTTCCCAGGGTACGTCCTGGCGTGGCATCATGATCGGCCCGTCGCCGACGCGGTGTAAGTTTAACATTAAAACTCCTTTCGTGCGCTAAACCAATCTTCTCCTAAAGCTTGCGCTTTAGCGACAAAAAAACATTTGACTTCATCCCAGGTTACGTCTGTCAAAAGTCTTGGCTGTAAGTCGCGGTCGGCATTGTCGAACCATATCAGGCTTTCTATCGCCATTAGCTCGAAATCACGGGCGTAAGGATATTTGGTTCGCCCCAAAATGAGCAACTCGTTCAGGGAAACTTTCTGAAGGATAAAGTACAGGTCGTAAAAGTCTTTGCGACTTCCGCGACTGATGAGCGCGTCGAGCTTCATCAAGCCAATATCCACGATCCCGGCGATAGCGACGCCTTCTACGCTATCCGTCGGCGCGAGCAAAGGATAACTATAGCCGAAAAAACCCACGTGCATATTGTGGATCTCGAGCAATAGATTCCCTTCGACGTCTTCCAATGCTTGTGGGCGCAAAGGAGAAAGTGTATCCAGAATCTCACGGCGGGTTTGCTGTCCGATTTCGTCAGTGTTGGAGAAGAAATCCAAATCCACCGAGCGGCGATGCCCTAAGCGCAGCGCCAGCGCTGTTCCGCCGGCCAGATAAAAACGCGGTGCAAAGGTGCATTGCCCGATAAAGGTCAGAACCTCGCGCATAGTGGGTGTGCCCGTCTCCCAAAAAACCGGCGTCAATGCCGCCATAGTTGACGTTCCTTTGGGCGCACCGGTTGCCCCAAGCCCAGGAGCACACACCAGAGATTGTAGCGGCGCCAGGGCAAGCGCCGTATACCCCACTGTTGGACCCAACTGGTGATGGTCCCGCGCCCGTAAACCGTGAACAACCAGCGCAGCTCTCGACGGTCGCCATAGGCCAGGACGCGCTCGATAATCAAATGCTGGTGCTGCGCCGGGTCAAGCGACTCGATGTCATACTCCTGAAAGCAGGCCGTCAGGCTGCGCGGAACACCTGACGCTGTTGCCGCGTTAATGGTTAGCTTGCCGGGTTCGATCCCTTTGCTTTGCAAAATTGACTCCATTTGCGTATGCTGTCACAGTTTGACTGTATTGTAGCATGTATCGCCGAACGTTTCAAGCCAACGCATTCACCGATGTAAAATGTTACCGAAGTGGCAGCGTTCCTCGAAAAGAAAATGCTACCGAGGAAATGAAATGGCCACTGAAGAGAAAATGACCCTAGACGAAGTGTACAAATACTTGCGGTTGCTGAAGCCGCGTTACCAGCAGGCCGATCGAGCCGGAAAGAGTACGTGGCTGGACGAGATGGAGGCAGTGACCGGGCGTCATCGCAAGAGCCTGATTCGGCGGTTACAGGGGAGCGTGCAACGTCAAGCTCGCTCCCACGAACGGGAACGCACCTACAAAGCGGATGTCGATGTGGCGCTGCGACGCATTTGGGAGAGCTACGACTATATCTGCGCGGAACGTCTATGGAGGTTTACGCACGAACACCCCGAATGATTTTTCGGGGTGTTCGTTTTAGGGGCGGCCGGTTTTCTGGGCGAATTTAGAAGGATGTTGTTTGTGCAGCGTGTCGTTCGAGCCATTGGCCGAACTGCACGAAGGTATGACCTAGCTGATGTACAAGCTGGCGCGGTTGACGATAGCGCCGGTACGGCAACCCGGTCTGTGTGCTGTGCAACAAGCGTCGTGTGACCGCTTGCTGGAGGGCTTCCTGGTGCCATTGGGTAGCAGTTGCCCTTAGTACAGGGATATTCAAGCCAAGGTTTTCCATAAGTTATCTCCTGGCAGGATCCCGGGACGGAGGAGGGGAAAAACCCCATCCGTCGGGGTATGTTTAATGCAACGCGGCGAGGAGTTTGGCGGCGTCCTCGGGCGTCAGTTGCCCTTCCTGAACCATCCGCAGCACGTGCAGACGCTCTTCGCGCAGTTCGTCCGCCGTGTGAGCAGAGGGTTCGGGCGGTGTGGGGGACGTGGGCGGGGTCGGCGGAGCAGGTGGCGCGGGCGGTTCGGGCGGGGTGGGATAGCCGCTGGCGCGTTGCCAACGACGCTCGGCGTGTTCGGCGCGCATACGGGCGCGCTCGGCCTCATGCTCGGCGGCGCGACGGGCACGTTCCGCTTCGTGTTCGGCAGCGCGACGGGCTTCTTCGGTGACGCGCTCGGCAGCACGTTGCGCCTGTTCAGCAGCACGTTCGGTGGCGCGCTGCGCCTGTTCGGCGGCACGTTCGATTTGTATACGGATGCGGTCACTGTCGATGGAACGCAAGCCTTCCTGCAAACCGGCTTCCAGGCCGGCCAGCGCCTGGGTGACGCGTGCTTCGATCAGCGGACCAAGTTCGTTCAGACTGTCGAGGAAACTGAGGTCGAGGTCGAAATCGAAGTCGAAGTCTCCCGGATAGTTGTTTTCATCCCCGACGAGTTTGATGACGGCGCGTCCGCCGACCTGCGCTTTGATGAGGGCTGCCCCTTCGCCCAAGGCTCCGCTGGTCATGCCGCCTTCCTGGTGCAGAACCAGGTCGGGGATGCCACTGCGAACGCCGCCGCCGGCTTGTAATTCGAAGCGCACATTGGGGTTCTCGGGCAGGTGGACGATGAGATCGCTGCCGGCGCGTACTTCGTATACCATACCCGCCGTGAAAGGCGGCCCCAGCCGCACATCGGAGCCGGCACTTTTGACCGTCAGCCCTTGGGCAAGCCCTGCGGCCCTCAGATCGCTGCCGATGCTCTCGATGGAGGCCTCACCGGATACGATGGTCAGGCGCGCATCCCCGGCCACAGATTCCACGGCCAGATTGCCGTTGACATTCCGGGCGCGCAGATCGCCCGCGACACTTTCAAGGGTGGTAGGCCCGACTTCGTGCAGGGAGGCATCACCGTTGACACTTTTGATGGTGAGATCGTCATGCACATTCTTGACCTTCAAATCGCCGTGGACTGAGTCAATGGTCAACACAGTGTTGGTGGGACAGAGCACCTGGCAGTCGGACAGTGTGCGGATGACCAGTGTATCGCCCTCCTGGGTGAGGTGGGCTTCATCGTCCGTGCCTGAAATCTTGACCGTGACGGTCTTCGCCTCCGTTCCTTTGACGGTTAGATTCCCCAGACATTCGTTGATGGTGATCTGGGCCTTTTCCGTGATTTCAAATGTTTGTGTAGTCATTGCTTTTTTCTCCTTTATCATTAGATTTCTTCAAGAAGCTGAAGGGCTTCCTCAAGGCTGATTTCCCGGCGCGCGAGGCGATCTAGAATCTCCTGGTGTTGCGCCATATCCACAGCGGGGGCGGATGAGCCTGGCGGTGCAGGTGGAATCTGCGGCAGTGGCGCTACCTGAAGTGGGGTGGTGCGCTCGCGCTTCAATGCGCGGATGATCTCATCCAGGCGGCTGCGTACGGTAGGGTAGGAAATGCCGAGTTCATCCTGTACACAGTTGAGTTTGCCCTCGCAGAGCAGGAAAACTTCTACGAAATAGCGTTGCTCCGGGATGAGCTGCGCGAGCCGATCCATTTCGAAGGTACCGCGAATCTCGGTGCCGCAGGTGCGGCAGGCCAATTGACTGACGTGTAGATCGTCGTGACAGACCGGACATTCGGTAGGAACCGGGTACATTGTTTTATCTCCTTTAGATTCTTAATCTGTATATTGAGAATTATAACATATTACTTAATTTTGTCAATAGGTTTTCGAGGAAAATTACCTATATCACACAAAGCAAACAGCCTCGGCTCAATGTCCGAGGCTGTTTGTGATGGTAGGGGAACGTTGTGAATGATCAGGCTAATTGAAGTTCGGGAATTCGCAATACTCTGGCCTGTACCGATTCCATAATTGAATCCCGGATGAAATTGCTGGCTTCCAGGATTTCAATTCCAATAATCTCTCCCCCGATCAATTCAATTCCACAGTGATGTTAGGCCCCAATTCGACACTGCCCATTTCAGGTTCATCCGAAATGTTCAGGTGCAAAACATCGTCTTTTCCGAAATATATCATCCGATTCTTACTCATGGGTAAACCTGCCTGTTCTGAGCCGAAAATTGATTTGCTCAGGACTTACGCAAGCCTGGCTCGAATCAAGCGGCGAAGGATTTGTAGTGACGCCTTCAGGCGTCTCTTAGGAGCTAAGAACGGCTGAAGCCGTCACTACAAACGGAAATTTGCGTAAGTCCTATGCTGGCGTGTTGTTATATGAATGGTTATAGGGGTGATTCTCCCCGGCTCAATATCACATGGGATCATCACCAGGTACATCATCCAACTGTGATTCCCACATAAGTGGCTACTCCCGATTCTTAAATAGAGGCCAATTCAGTTTCTAAACCCTGCAAGAGCTGCGCTTCGCCCGCCCACTCGACGTACTCGATATCGCCGTCGTGGAGGTCTTCCGCTGTCATTGTGTATCGAGGAAATGCGCCGTATCGACGGCATAGCGATCCTCGAACAGAGGGTGGGCATCATGCGCGATGGCGAACTGGTCGCCGTGGGCCGGCCCGGCGATCTCAAGCAGCGCATCGATCAAAAGCTGCGCCTGGAACTCTTCTTCGCGCCCGACGCTCCGCCGCAGCTTCCCGCCGGGTTGTCGCCCCACGAGCTACATCCAGGCCATTGGATCGCCCTGATCGAGCGCCGCGAGGCGAGCGCTCTGCTGGAATGCCTCGATCTGGAACGCCTGGATGATTTCCGCCTGTATTCGCCCACGTTGGAGGACCTCTATGTCCACTACGCCGCTTGACCGTCGCGGGCAGCCTGTCCTCGCGCAGTGGTGGGATTTGTTCCAGATGGAGCTGACGAACTGGCGCTGGAGCTGGCGCGGGTCGCTGTTGCAGGGGACGATCACGCCGTTCTTCAGTTTACTGGCACTTGGTCTTTTCGCCCGCGATTCGGGCCGCGAAATGTTGCTGTACGTGGTGACGGGCAACATCGTCGTCAGCCTCTTGTTTGGGACGATGACGAGCATGCAGAGCCGCGTCGCGTGGTTGCGCTTTCAGGGCGGCCTGGATTACGTCGCCACGCTGCCAGTCAGTCGCGCGGCATTCGTGCTGGCGATGGTCGCCGCGTTTTTGCTGCTCTCGCTGCCGTCGGTGGTCGTTACGGCGGTGTTGGGGCCGCTGCTGCTCGGCGCGCCGGTCCACATTCACCCGCTGATCTTGCTGGTGATCCCCGCTTGCACTGCGCCGCTCGCCGGGGTGAGGGCAGCATTGGGGATGACGGGCCGCACGCAGCAACAATCGGGCAACCTCACGTTTTTGCTGATGCTGGTGATGACGGCGCTCGGCCCGGTCATCGTCCCGCCGGACAGGTTACCCGGCTTTATGGTGTTCCTGGGGCGCTTCAGCCCGGTGACGTATGCCGCCTCAGCCCTGCGCCAGGTGATGGTCGGCCCGGTGACGGCGCGCTTGCTGGTTGACCTGCTTGTTTTATGCAGCGTTACCGCAATTTCAATGGCGTGGGTTGGTTGGCGCATGGGACGTCAAGAAGAATAGTGGGTAGACTGGGATGTTTGAGTAGGATGTTCTCCTGCTTTCACTCCGGTATTTTTTCCAGGTCCGCAGGCAGATGCGTGTGCGCCCATGCTATTGCTTCCTGGCGTGAAGCGATTCCCAGTTTGCTCAAAATGTTCGTGATGTGATAGGCTACTGTCTTGGACGTCACACACAGCTTTTCAGCTATCGCCTTATTGCTCAATCCTTGCGCCAGCAGTTTGAGCGCCTGGCGTTCACGCTCGGTCAGGCTTTCCCACTTTTCACCGGCATCCCGGCGCCAGCGGTAAGCCCGTACCCATTGTGCATCATCGAAGAGAATTTCCCCACCGGCGGCGCGGCGAATGGCGGCGATAAGTCCCTCATCCGGCTCGCTTTTAGCCAGAAAACCGGCAACCCCGGCGGCCATCATATCGGCCAGGTACGCATCCCGGTCGTGAGCGGTCAAGACGAGGGTGATTGTTTCGGGTACATGGGTGCGCACCCATCTTTCGATTTCGGCCGGGTGTGTATCGGGCATTTGCAGGTCGAGCAGCAAGATGTGGGGACGGGTCTGACTCACCAGCGCTTGCACCTCTTGGCCGTTTTGCGCTTCGCCCACGACGTGAACGTCGGGGGCTGCGCTTAAAACAGCGCGAATGCCCGTGCGCGTTACCGGGTGGTCATCCGCTATGAGCAAACGAATCGGCTCTTTTTCTAGCAAGGTTTGCCTCCGCTCTCGAAGTTGAGTGTAATAACAAACGTAGCGTGAAGATGGTGCATTTTATTGGATGAAGGTTTTGTCAGATGCATTGTAGCATAGTGAAACAAAGGGGCAAGTTTGTTCTGGAAAGCCGGCAGTGTTTGAAATCCTGTCACTGATTAGCGGCACAATGTATACTCAGAGGTTATATCGCAGATTGCATACGCCCAACGGTGCGACCTATAGGACACACAATCGAAGTGCCACAAGGATTGCTTTATCCTTGTGGCACGGTAAAACAGATTCGGCGCCTTTGTATAACGTTATGATCCCCACCCAGCGAGCAGTCGCAATCGAAAATCGTCGCCATCACGGAAAACGCCGAAAATCTCACCTAAGCGCCACCAACGATCATCAGGCTTTATTTCCTCTCCAGGGAAGCTCCCCCAGGCGCTAGGGATGTGAGCCGGAACGATGGAAAACCAGACGTTCGCCACGATTTCGTAGGAAGATGGGGCGCTCATGAGCGACACCGTATCGACTGTGTATTCGTCAATTGCAGCTTGAGGATCGTTACTATGCAACTTGTAATGGTCGAGCCATTGCGTCACCAGTTGTTTGACAATCTCTTCTTTTGTTAGAGTTAGAGTATCAGTCAGGGGAAGCCGAGCAATAAACCCATCACCAAAAGCATCACTATTGGCATAAATATCGTCGGCGGCTGTCATCGTAGGCGCGGCTTGCGCCGTCGACGGCGTTTCAGATGGAATTGCGACGCTGGTTATGGGTGGAACAGGAGATGACCCGTTGCTCTGTAATGTTTGAGTCGGCGCCGAAGTGCAGGCTGCCATGAGCAAGGCGAAAATGCCGGTGACTCCAAATAACACGAGACTCCAAGGGGTGTTTGATTTTGACATTGCAGCTCCTTTACTCGACTACAATCCCTGGTTCCTCTCTCTCCCTCTAAATGAGGGAAAAAGGGATGGGAGTGTGATTGTACTCAAAATTTTGCGCTAATTTCCTCGCCATCCACTAACTCGGATGAATCGCATTGGATATGTTGCCCAGTTTGCCAACGAATAGTGATAGCGGTTTGTTGTGTGTGCGTTCACCAGATAGGTTGAAATCGGTCCACACTGCTGGAAGATAACGGTTACGATGCCTTCATGGGCCCAACGACCGTTAGCATAATACTGTACCACGTCACCCAAATCAACACCACATAAGTTTGTCGTTCCACTGCTAAAGTAGAAAAATCTTGTGAGCGAAGCAACCTTTGCCCTTCATAGCGTAGGGTGAAATAGGCGTCGATTGCGGCTTTGATTTTTGCCTCATCACCTAAAGCGGGATTTTGTTGTGCCGTCACATACTTGGAAATTGCAATTTTGACCCGCTGACACTTGTTCAGTATTGACTGGCGAAGATGCTCCCATTGAGACGAAGGCAAGCAACAGGATTAGCAGGATGGAACTGACGTATCTTGATTTGACGATGTGCAGAGTGTGCTTCATAGTAATCTCCTTTTCGATAAATTGAAATCTGGGTGAACTTTTTTTGAAAAGTGTTCGATGCTTTTTGTGAAGGATCGCCTCCTGCTGCCTGATGAGTGTGCTTAAACTGTGTGGCGGCCGCGGCACTGTACTTCGAGAGCAGACCCCCTTTGTGCGCGTTTCCTCAGTAACTCACCTTGTTATACAACAATTCTGACTGCTGTGTCAACTGGAAAAAATACCAGTTTTTACCCTGGTATTTTTTCCAGGTCCACAGGCAGGTGCGCATGTGCCCATGCTGCTGCTTCCTGGCGTGAAGCGACTCCCAGTTTGCTCAAAATGTTCGTGATATGGTAGGCCACCGTCTTGGACGTCACACACAGCTTTTCAGCTATCGCCTTATTGCTCAATCCTTGCGCCAGCAGTTTGAGCGCCTGGCGTTCACGCTCGGTCAGGCTTTCCCACTTTTCACCGGCATCCCGGCGCCAGCGGTAAGCCCGTACCCATTGTGCATCATCGAAGAGAATTTCCCCACTGGCCGCGCGGCGAATAGCGGCGCTAAGTCTTTCGGCCGACTCGCTTTTGGCCAGGAAACCGGCGGCGCCGGCCTCCATCATACTGGACAGGTAGGCATCATGATCGTGAGCGGTCAAGACGAGGGTGATCGTTTCGGGTACATGGGTGCGCACCCAGCATTCGATTTCGGCCGGGTGCGTCTCGGGCATGCGCAGATCGAGCAACAAGATGCGGGGGTGGAGCTGACTTACCAAGGCTTGCACTTCCTGACCGTTTTGCGCTTCGCCCACAATGCAAATATCGGGAGCGGCGCTCAAAACGGTACGAATGCCCGCACGCGTTACCGGGTGGTCATCAGCGATGAGCAAACGAATCGGTTCTGGTTCCATAAAAGGTGTCCTCCGATTTTAAGTTGGATGTGGTTGGTGGACAGGATAGGGGGTGAAGAAGGTGGCGCTTTGCTGGATGGATATTCTCTCGGACGTATTGTAACATAGTGAAGCAAAGAGGCAAGGCTATGAGGCCATGGTGAAGAGCAGGCCATAATCAAGATGCTATAACTGACTCGGCTGAAAAACTCGCTTTAGTACAGCTAGCCCCCCTGGGGATATACCCCCCTGAGCGGCTCGAAAACCTGGAGAGTTGAAATCCCTGCTACCCATGTTACAGTTTCCCCGATGTAGCTTATAGATGGAACGCGCGTGCCATACGATGACTCAAGAGTATAAAACGTACATGGATGTTTCGAGCGAGGTTCCCGATGCGGACCTGGCGCGGCAGGCTCAGGCCGGCGAGCAGGCGGCCTTCGCGGCCCTCTACCGGCGCTATCTGCCGAGGGTCTATCGCTACTTCTACGTTCGTACCGGCGCAGTACAGCCCGCCGAAGACCTGACGTCGCAAACGTTCATGGCGGCGCTGGAAAGCCTGCCCCGCTACCGCGAGCGCGGAACGTTCGCCGCGTGGCTCTTTGCGATTGCGTCACGGCGTTACGCCGACGCTTGCCGCGCCCCAAGCAGCGCCCCTTCTGGCTGTTGATCGCGGATGTGACACCCT
>DAOOGN010000051.1:0-30010 GCA_035415725.1 Anaerolineae bacterium
AACCTGGCATAGGGAATAAGTGGCTTCGTCAGGTTTACGAGCCTGAATAGATACAGTAGTTGTTGCATTATAGAACATCTGTACTATAATAGAATTACAGCACCTGGCATAGGGAATAAGTGGCTGCGCCAGGTTGACTGGCTTGACCTGAATAGATACGAATTTCCAACCGGGGTGGTGCGCCGCCCTGACTAAAAGGCTAAAGACTATTATCTTTGAGGAGGGCTGGTATGGTTGATGAAGGACGGCAGAAAGTATTGGATCAAGCGGTTGCACAGATCAAGCGCCGCTTTGGCGACGGTGCACTGATGCGCCTGGGCGACGCGACGCATCTGAACGTTGAGACAATTCCCACCGGCTCGCTGGCGCTGGATGTGGCCTTGGGGGTCGGTGGTGTGCCGCGTGGACGCATCACCGAAGTCTACGGACCGGAAGGCTCCGGCAAGACCACCATTTGTCAGCATATCGTCGCGGAAGTGCAGCGCCGGGGTGGAATCGCGGCCTTCATCGATATGGAGCACGCACTCGATCCCACCTACGCCGTGCGCTGCGGCGTCGATGTCGAGAGCCTTTACATCTCGCAGCCGGATACCGGTGAGCAGGCGCTCGAAATCGCCGAAACGCTGGTCCGCAGCGGGGCCGTGGACGTCGTCGTCATCGACTCGGTAGCGGCGCTTGTCCCCCGCGCCGAAATCGAGGGGGAGATGGGCGACTCCCATCCCGGCCTGCAAGCGCGCTTGATGAGCCAGGCACTGCGCAAGCTCTCCGGTGCCATCAAGCAAAGCAACACTATTATGATCTTCACCAACCAACTGCGTGAAAAAATCGGCGTGATGTTCGGCTCGCCGGAGACGACCAGCGGCGGACGCGCGCTCAAGTTCTACGCCTCGGTGCGTATGGATGTGCGGCGCGTGACGGCGATCAAGGCGCAGGGGGAGATCATCGGCCATCGCACCCGCGTGCGCGTGACCAAGAACAAGGTGGCTCCACCTTTCCGCGTTGCCGAGTTCGACATTATGTTCGGCGAAGGCATCAGCCGCGAGGGCGATCTGATGGATGTGGGATTGGAATTGAATGTCGTCGATAAGCGCGGTTCGTTCTACTATTATGACGGTGAGCGCTTCGCCCAGGGCCGGGAAAACGCGAAGGCCTACCTCAAAGAGAATCCTGAATTCGCCAACACGCTTGAAGACCTGATCCGCCAAAAGCTATCAGAGATGAAAGATATTCCGCTCGAACTTGGAGCGCGTGCAGACATCGAAGAAGGCTCGGTGATTGAAGAGGAATTCTAACACGTTGCTCAACTTTTAGGCCACGGAGAGCCCAGAGTACTCGGAGTTTTTTCTCTGTGTCCTCGGTGGCTATTTGCAGCGGAGATAGGCATGACAACGTACTTGACGAACCTGAACCCGGCGATGCAAGCCTTACTGGCGACTCTTTTCACGTGGCTTATGACGGCGTTGGGATCGGCGACCGTCTTTTTAGCACAAGGAGTCAGCCGAAAAGTCCTGGACGGCATGCTCGGCTTTGCAGCCGGCGTGATGATTGCGGCCAGCTACTGGTCGCTGTTGGCGCCGGCCATTGAGATGTCGGAAGGGGGACGACTGCCGGCGTGGATCCCGGCAGCCGTTGGTTTCACCCTCGGCGGGGTGTTTCTGCGCGGCATTGATGGCGTCCTGCCGCACCTCCATCGTAGTGACGAAGAACACCCGGAGGGCGTGAAGACCGTGTGGCGACGTATCACCTTGCTCGTGCTCGCCATCACTTTGCACAATTTTCCCGAAGGGTTGGCGGTGGGGGTGGCCTTTGGCGCCGTCGCTTCAGGATTTCCCGCGGCTACCGTCGCCGGCGCTATCGCCCTGACGCTGGGTATCGGCATTCAGAACTTTCCGGAAGGCTTGGCCGTCTCCATGCCGTTGCGGCGCGAGGGATATACACCGTTCAAGAGTTTCTGGTACGGGCAACTTTCGGGTCTGGTGGAGCCTGTGGCGGGCGTATTGGGCGCGGCAGCAGTCTTGATCGCGCGTCCGCTTCTCCCTTACGCGCTGGCCTTCGCCGCCGGCGCGATGATTTTTGTCGTTGCCGAGGACCTCATTCCCGAAGCTCAAAGTGGCGGCAACACACACCTTGCCACTTTGGGGGTCATGGTGGGCTTTACGGTGATGATGATTTTGGATGTCGCGTTGGGGTAAACGAGGAAGACTTTAGCCAGTCATCACCTGCACGCCGAAGTGATCCAGAACACGCTGGATGGGCGTGAAAATTGTGACGCTGGTGGAGCCGGCAAACAGCAAACCGGCGACGCGACGCTCCGTATCCAGGATGGCGGAGCCGGAATCGCCGGGGTTGCTCATGTTACCCGTGAGCACTTGCTCGGTGAAACGCGCTGTGCGCCCGTTGTAGTCCACACTCACCGTTACGTTCACCTGGGTGACATAGCCGTGCGTCAATCCCGTGGTGCGCCCCATTTTCTGGACCTCTTGTCCTAGTTCGATGCTCCCCACGCCGGTCGGCAGTCCAATTTGAAGAATCGAGGGAATGACCAGGTCAGGGGTGTCCGGTTGAGCCAGGGCGGCGTCCATCGCGTTGATGCCTGCCGTCTGCTGGATCGGCTGCAAACGGTGACTGGAGCCGCTCACGCGCGCCAGAAAGTTGAGCCAGCCGGCAACGGCATCGGCGATGCTGCATTGTGAAGGGTTGTCGCCGAAATCCAGTGTCTCGAACTCGGCCAGCGCCGCGATTCGGTCCGCCGCCGTTCCCCCGTCCGCCGGACCGGGTTGATAGATCGCATCGCCAATGTGGCCCGCGTTACAATCGGCCAGGACGTGGTTGTTGCTCAAGATGAAGGGAACACCGTTGCGGTGAACGAGCAAGCCGAAGGTGCCGGCGGTGATGTCGTGGTGGCCGATGGAGATGCCGGGCTGCGCCGGTCGAAAACGGCCCGTGGGGTTCTCCGGCATCTGCGCGCGGATGCGTCCGGTCTCCACAACGTCGGTCAATATCCCCTGGATGGACTTGGGGATAAGGTCTTCAGGCGCAAGTTGAGTGCTGGGGACCTTGTGGGTCACAGAAATTATCAGACTGAGATCGCCGGTAGGCTTTCCCGCACTGATTTTGTAGCCCAATCCACAGGCCACAACATTGCGACGTTTGAAAATATCCGGCAAGGCTTGTTGATAGATTTGACGCGCCTGCGCCATAATCTGGTTATTCATAGGGCCTCCTCTTACTCCTTACTCCCTCTTCTTTCTTATCCCTGCGCTTCGACCTCACCGATGACCTCGATCCACACCGGCACACCGTCGAGCATTTTGGGGATGCGGTCTTGAGGACGCAGAAACCGCGGGGGAATCTTGCGGGTCACGTTCACGATCAACCCCGGCTCTCCGACCGGCTTGCCCTCCTGCATCCGCAGACCGACGCCCACCCCTACCACATTGGGTTTTTTGAGGAGATCGGCTTCGTAGCGCTCTTTAACGCTTTGGATTTCTGCCATGGCGGTTTCATCATTCGGTATTGTTGACATCTCAGCCTCCATCAATAGTCCAATCGTTATTCGCCGGGTAGGCTGGGGGCGCTCCGGCGCAGGTTCGGCATCCAGATGAGGACTGCCATGCTACACAGACCGATCATACAGACCCAGAATCCCCAGCCCGGATTAAGCGGGGTCCGATAGAGAGCACGCAATGCAGGCAGCAGCCGGTTCAACGTCACGGCGGCAGGCACACCGGTGACGACAATCCACGCCAGCATGAGCCAGGAACGGTACCGACCCAAACGCGGCGCGAGCCACGCCGCCATTCCCGCTGCGGCCATCGCGCCGACGCCCCACCAGAAGGGGACGCACCAACCCGGCGTGTGCCACGCGCTCACAATCTCAGGATAAGGGGGGAGCGTCGCCAGCGCCAATCCCGCTCCCAGGAGCGCGCCCGCAATCCGCCACCCCGCCGCCGTGGGAGCCAACAACATTGGCAACAGGACGGCCAACCCCACCAGCGGCAGTCTCAGGGTTTGCAAATTGACGGATAGCACGCCGGTTTCGATTTCCGGCAATAGCCGTAGTAAATCGAAGAGGTCATAGGCATTCCAG
Source organism: Anaerolineae bacterium (assembly GCA_035415725.1). Classification (GTDB taxonomy): domain Bacteria; phylum Chloroflexota; class Anaerolineae; order B4-G1; family SLSP01; genus DSWT01. The sequence goes on from DAOOGN010000051.1 coordinate 4,091, forward strand.
GCCAACGCCGCCGCTCGCCGTCCTACCCACGGCCCGCCATAGCCGATGAGCGCCACGAGCCAGAAAGCAAGGAGTAAGGAATAGGGAGGGAGTAAAGAGTCAAGAGTAGGAAGTAAGAAGCTCTCCAGCTTCAATTTCCAATTTTTAATTTTCAATTTTCAATCTCCCTATCTCCCCATCCCCAATCTCCTCACGGTTGGGACAACGTAAAATTATCGAAAGCCACGACGGCGGTCTCGCCGCGTTCGACAGCGTCGGCAAAGAGCGCCACCCCGCCGGCCTCCTGGAGCACGCTATCCGAGGCTGTCAGAACGAGGGCGTCGTTCACCCGCAGAGTCAACGCTTCTCCCTGGCAGCGGGCCTCGAGATTGTTCCGCGCTTTGCCGATTCTGATCCCCGCCGTGGACTGCGGCCCGGCAAGCGGCACAGAGAGGCCATTCTCAACCAGCAGAATCAAGGAGTATCCATCGGCGCTGATCGCCAGCAGGTAGTAGTTATTCTTATCCTGTTGACGGCAAATCACACCCATCCAGTTGTTCACCGTGCCCTGGACATGACGCACCTGGACGGCAATATCGACATCGGCGTAGGTCTTGCCGGCAAAGGGGGCGTAGACGGCGACGCCTTTGCCGCGATCCTCCAGATACAGTTCGCCTTCTTGGGCGTAGACGGCGCTTTCCGCCGTGTCAAAACGCGCCCATGCCGCATGCGGCGGCGAAAACTCATCCTTCACGATCACCGCTGCCGGCGTAGAGGTGGGAGAGAGGGTGGCGGTGGCTCTCTCACAAGCAGAAAGCATCCCCAAGAGGATCGGCACGAACAGAAAAGCGCGCCAATAGCTGCATAAGCGCGTGCGTTGGTTGAGCGTTGTGGCTCGAATGTGTTGAGAAGCAGCGCGATTGGGCATACCCATCAACTCCAAAATGTAGTCCGGATGTCAAACATCTTCATTGTAGCACATTTTCTATGGGAAGATAAGGATCACAAGGGCGTTCGGCGATGCTCCCTATCCGGTAAACCGGCGCAACGGCGTCACTGGATGAGCCGTACACCCAGATCATTCGCCTCGCCTACAGTTCCAGGCAGGCTTCCGCCGCCAGCCAGAAGAGCTTCGCGCGCACGGAGCCGCGGCTTACCCAATCGCGGTGATCCCACGCCGCACCGCCGAGGTCGTCGCCGCCGTAGAGCATCTGCGCGAGGCACACATGGCGGAAACGCGCTACGGCGAAGAACGCCGCCGCTTCCATTTCCACCGTTAGACAGCCCTCTTCACGACGCAGCCGGACTTTATCGGGCGTCTCGCGGTAGAAGGCATCGGTCGTCCACGTTTTGCCCACGGCATAGGGCAACCGGTGCCGTTCCAACACGCGCTCGATGGCCTCGACGGCTTCGGGAGAGGGAGGGACTTCGCGGGCAGGCGGCAGATAGTGATACGAGATGCCCTCGTCACGCACCGCGGCAACAGGAACGACGATGTGGCCGACGGCGATTGCGCTGTTCAGCACCCCGGCCCCGCCGCAGACGATGAAGGTACGGCAGCCACGCGCGATGACTTCTTCCAACAATCCTGCCGCCAGCGGCGCACCGACGCCGGGATGGAAGAAGGCCAGGCGTTGGCCGTCCACCTCCATCTCGTAGAGGGGGTGGCGGCCCATCTCCGACCGGCCGTCAACGACATGGGTGGCGCGACCTGAGTTCACCAGCCCGCTGAGCACATCCTGGAAGAAGCAAATAACGCAATGTTCAGGGATGTCGATAGGGGCGATGAGCTTGCCTGGCTCGATAATCGCCTCGCGGGTGGGATCAAATTCCAAAATGGGATAATCCTGACGCATGGGATGCCTGCCTTGTAGGGTGCTTCCTGCTATTCAAGGCATTATAACGGAAAGAGGCGACAACGCCAACGTCAGATCGTCGAAGGTTTCAGCGCGGCGAATCTGGATCAGGCGGTCGCCATCGACCAGATATTCGGCAGGCCGCGTGCGCAAGTTGTAATTCGAACTCATCGCGTAGCCGTAGGCGCCGGCGTCGTAGACGACCAGGCCGGCGCCCTCATGAGGGGTGGGCAGGTCGCGCGCCTTGCCCAGGAAGTCGGCGGACTCGCAGACCGGCCCGACGATGTCAAACGTCTGCACCGCGCCGTCCACAGGTTCGCTGAACCCGATGTGATGGTATGCTCCGTACAGGCTCGGACGGAGCAGTTCCGCCATACTGCTGTCGGTGACGATGAAGCGCTTGTCACCGTTGGCCTTGACGCCGAGCACCCGGCCGATCAACGCGCCGGCGTTGCCGACGATGCTGCGTCCCGGTTCGACGATCAACGTCACATCCTCAGGCAGCCTATCACGCAACGTCCCGATCCAATCAGCCGGCGTCGGATAGGCGCCTGTGTGTTCGTAGTCGATGCCCAAGCCGCCGCCCAGGTTGAGATAGCGCAGGGCGAAACCTTGAGTGCGTATGGCGACAAAAAGGTCGCGCATCAGGGTTGCCGCGTTGTGGAAGACCGGCATATCCTTTATTGTCGAACCGAGGTGGCAGTGCAGGCCCACCAGATGCAGTAGCGGATTTTGCTGCAGACGGTCAAGAAACTCCGTGAGGTGCTCGGCGCGGATGCCGAACTTGGAATCGCGCATCCCCGTAGCGACGTAAGGGTGGACATCGACGCCGATGTCGGGGTTGACGCGCAGTAGTACGTCCACCGGCTTGTGCACTTCTCGCGCCGTCTGGGCAATGTGCGCCAGATCGAACTCGCTGTCGATGTTGACCATCACCCCATGACGTACAGCCAGCGCCAACTCGTCGCTGCGTTTGCCGTTCCCATTGAGAAGCAGATCCTCCGGCATGAACCCGGCGAGGAGCGCCATGCGCAGTTCGTTGCCACTGACCAGCGTCGCGGCGCTGCCCAATTCGCGCAGGATTCTGAGCAGGGTCAGATTGCCGTTGGCTTTGACCGCGTAGAAGACGCGTGCCTTCAGGCCGGCGAGCGCGGTGACGTAGGCGGCGAAATTCTCCCGAAGCTGCGCGGCGCTGTATAAATAGAAGGGACTGCTCGGCACACGCTCCTGGATGTCCCGGACTCTCCATTGCTCACAGTAGAGATACCCCTCATCGATATGAAAATGCATGGTGCCTCCCGTTGTAGGGCGAATCGCCAATTTGCCCTACGGCTATTCTTCCAACAGCGACCGACGGCGTAGTTGCCCGCAGGCCGCCGCAATCGGCACGCCGCGACGCTGGCGCAAGGTGTGGGGGATGCCGGCCTGATCCAGAATGGTGCTAAAGGCGTCCACGGCCTCCGGGGATGAAGGCCGCTCGGCATACTCCGGCGTGGGATTTAGTTGGATCAGATTGACATGGACGGGGATGCCGGCAAAGCGGGCGACCAGCGCCCCGGCCTGCTCGCGCGTGTCGTTGAGGCCGTCGATCATCACCCACTCCAGCATCACACGGCGTTGGGTGATGGCCGTGTACGTCCGGAGTGCATCGCACAAATCATCCAGAGGATAGCGCCGGTTGAGGGGCAGGAGCGCGTCGCGGACGGCGTCGGTGGCGGCGTGGAGCGAGACCGCCAGGTTGATACGCAGTTTTTCGCCTGCCAGCCGCTCGATGCCCGGGACGATGCCCACGGTACTGAGCGTGATACGCCGTTCGACGAAGCCCATGCCGCGTGGATCGCACAGGCGACGGAGGGCGGTCAGGGTGTTGTCGTAGTTCAAAAGCGGTTCGCCCATCCCCATCAGCACGAAATTGGTGAGGGTTTGCCCGTTCGTCGCCAAAATCCGCTGCGCGTGAAGCACCTGGGCGACGATCTCAGCGGCCCTGAGCTGCCGCATGAACCCCATCTGCCCGGTGGCGCAGAAGCGACAGGCGCAAGCACAGCCGACCTGCGTGGAGATACACGCGCTGTGCCGGTGGCGGTAACGCATGATGACCACCTCCACCCGCTCCCCGTCGGCCAATTGCAGGAGGTCCTTGCGTGTCGAACCGTCGGCGGTGAACTGTGAATCCACCGCCTGGGGAAGTTCGAGGGTCATCTCGGCGCGAAGGCGCGCTTGCAAGGTTTGGGGAAGGGTGGGGGGCAGCGCGGTGAAGTCGGTGGGGATGCAGCGGTAGAGCCACTTCCACACCGTCCGCGCGTGGACGGCGGGGACGCCCCATGCCGTGAACAACGTCTCAAGGGCGACCAGGTCCAGATCGTACAGGTTCATGGGCAAAAAAGTCGTCACCGAACCGGCGGAAGCATGCCGATGGGGGTACAAAAAGATCAGGCGCCACGCATGGATAAGATGCGTGGCGCCTGATCCAGGGTAGGTTTATGGGCTGGGGATGCACAACATATCGCCAACGCGAATGTAGTTCAGGTTGTGAAGGCTGTTACACTCGGCGATGCGCCACATGCTCACGCCATACTTGAGCGAAATCCGGTAGAGATTGTCGCCGGTCACGACGGTGTAATAGTGGGCGCAGGTGCATGTCGACGGTTGGGGTGTCACATCCTGACGGGCGCAGACCGGGCCGGGCGGCAGTAAGGCCGGTACATTCGGGATGGCAAGCACTTGACCGGGGAAAATCCAATTCGGATACGGAACCGGGTTGACGTTAAGAATCGCATTGGGGCTGACGCCATACGCACGGGCGATACAGTAGATCGTCTCGCCGGCTTTGACGACGTGGTTGACGATGATGCTGCTCGATGCAGGTTGGGCATACACCGGCGCGCTGGAGAGCAGCAACAGTCCGAGAACAAGCAACAACACGGGAAATACTCTACGCATGGAATGCCTCCTTTCAAATCATAAGGGTATGTTTCAAATAAGCCTCTTGTGGGCGTGTTTTTGACGTTTGAAACGAGCACAAGACCCTAGACTACCACTGAAATGCAATATATCCAAATCATAAGATTCGTAGCCAAGCTCTGGTCAATGAGGGGACCGGCCTCTAACGTTGATTGAGCATTTTTCCGGGCGCCTGATATCCCCATGCCGCGCCAGGACATTCTTGTCTTGCGACCTCCTTTGACCGTGAAGGGCATCCTTTTGATGGTGGCCCTAACCATACCCCACTGAGCGGCTCGAAAATGCCTCAAGTTGAGGACTCCCCCGTCGTTTACCTTTTTTCAGGAGAGTCAATTATATTTTCTCACCGAATGGTGATTCCGTCAATATCATAATATGTAAAAATGTGTTTCAATTGAGTTAAACCTATGTCATTATCACATAAACAACAACGGCAAGTACTCCGGCGCTTCGTCGTAAGGGGCGACTGCGCCGGTTGCCACCTGATAGAGCCGCTCGTGGCTCAGGCGCGCGGCCTCTGCCAGCGGGGCGTAGGGACGGTTGCAGGTATCCAGGAAGCCGATGTTGTAGTTTTCACCGTCGAAGCGTCCCAACGCGGACTGGTCGTAGAGGGTGAAGTAATGAACGCCCACGCACCAGGGCTGCGCTGCCGCATCTTCCAGATAAACGCGGAACGCTTTCCCCCGGTCGGCCTGCGTCGGCACGTGCCCGATGCCGCTGGCGGGCAGTCCCACATCCAGCGCGCCGAAGTGCCACTCGCCGATCATGATGGGCAAATCGAGCCGGGTGTTGATCTGCGCCATTTCCTCGGCCGGCACGCGCGTTCTGTAGCAGTTCATGCTGAAGACGTCAAAGCTACGCATTCCCTTGATGGCCCACGCGGGCGGAACGGTGTAATAGCGAATCCCCAGGTTGAGGTGATGTGGGTCCACCTCGCGGCACGCGGCGCTCAGACCGCTGAACAGTCTCTCGACCATGATCGCGCTGAAATCTGCCAGGTCGGCCTGCGCGCGCGCGGTCAGCGGGATATTCCACTCGCCTTCGGCCAGCGCCGCGAAGGTGACGCCGATTTGCCAGGCATCGGACAGTCGCTCTTCGTCGCCGTAGCGTCCGCGCAGGAAGATGCTGAGCGCCTGGCGCGTGTAGCACTTGGGGGTATTGAACAGCATGCCGGCGGCAGGCGTCTCCTGGGCGAAACCCCAATCGGGTTCGTTCATCAGAAAGTAGCCGATGAAGGCCGGATCGTCGCGGGTCTCGCGCAACTGCTCGGCGAACGCCGCTTTCGCACGCTCGCCATCAGGATGAAAAACGTCGGGGAAGTCGCGGTAGACGGTGGGGACCGAGAGCGCACGCCCATCCAGCGGGCGCACATAGGGGACTTGAGCGTCGCGCGCGATGCGCCAGTCGGACCAGTTAGCGACGGTGTTGAAGCCAAATTGACGCAGTAATCCCACGGTCATAGTGCTCCACTTGTCGTGGGCAGCCTCCGGTCCGAAAGCGCGGATGAAGTTGGCTTTGAGGTAGTCGAAGGCGCGCCCTTCGCCGCGCTCGTGATGCGCCTGGGCATAAGGTCCATCGGCGTCAGGGAGCCATGTCAGCGCCGCTTCCAGCCCCTCGTAGGCTGTATCAATGCCCAAACTGACACAATCCAGCCCGGATGACCAGAAGGCGTAGCCGTCGGGATCGACGAGCCACCAGCGTGATGGATCGCGCTGGGTGCGGAAAAAACCCGTAGCGGCGAAACGTTTTCCGAGCCACCCGCCCCAACGTGAGAAGTCCTGCGGCAGGCGTTGTTCCGGCGCGGCAGCAAGCTGTGTTTGCAGGCGCTCTGTCACTTCTGCGGGATGGCGACTCTTGGTCGGCCACTCGTGGAGCGTGCTCTGCCCCATTTCGTCGAGTAGTTTGCCCGCGGGAAGGGTTAGCGTCGTCAATAAAGGCGGCTCCTCGGCGGTCGCGGTGATCGGGGTAAGGCAGAAGCGCACCGGTTGCGGTCCTTTGCGTAATACCCCAAGGCGCAGTCGATCCACTTTACGCAAATCCACGCGCTGACCGCCGCAAAGCGGTTTGAGCCACGCCCCCTCGCGCTCGTAGCGCCAGCGATTTTGATTCACTGCTTCCAACGGCATACGCAGCCGCGCTGTACATTGGGTAATCAAGCCGTAACTCAGCACAAATGTTGGGCCTTCCGCGCCTTCTTGCAAATACAGCGCGAAGACGGCAAGCTGGTTGCCGTCGAGCAGCGTATCGGCGGTGAGATACCGTGCGTCGGCCAGCGCCCCGCAGGGAAAGGTGTAGGACAGCCCCGCGCCGATTTCCTGGGCGAGATACATCGTCGCGCCAGCGAGGGGGGCCGGGGTGTCTTCTTGGTGGAGCCGGCCTAATAGATGGGCCGGTGTTAAGACTAAAGGTAGTTTCATGCGTCCTTTTCCTCCTAAAATAGTCTGTTTTGTAGAGCGAATTACCAATTCACCCTGCGCCGCGAGTGGCCGACTCGCGCTACCAGCCCTATCAGCCGCCGCTCCTTGCGCTACCTTGTGGCGCGGATGGCGGTGTTGGCGACTTCAGCGGCCAGGACCGGCGGGTTTGCAACAGGGGCGGCGTCGGATGTAAGGGTTGGAGATACCGGCGTAGCAGTCGCCAGATTGTACGGCGTGACGAGAGGCCCGTAGACATAGGCCGTCGCGTCGTTATAGGCGATCTGCCACCAATCGCCGTCATGACCGATGAGGGGGGCCTGCATTCCAGGGTCGAGATACCCTAGTCGCTCATAGGTCGTGCCCGGTCCCTGGCGGACGTTGACTCCATCGGTGCCGGCCACAATGTACGGCGTCGGTGTAGGTGGGGCGGACGTAGCCGTCGGCGCGGGCGTGTGGGTCGGCGTCGCTGTATTGGTCGGCTTGGGAAGCGGCACCAAAGTGACGGTGGGCCGTAGGGGTATGGTAACGCTTGCCGGGGGCGTGACGCCCTGGTCAGGAGAGGCTTGCTTCGCCTCCGGCCTGAATCCATACCAGACGAGGGCGATGCCCACAGCAATGATCAGCAGCCAGCCTACGATCAGCCAAAGGTCACGCCTCGGATTGCGTTGAACCAGCCAATTTCCATTCATCGTGCGCACCTCCTCATATAAAATAGTCGGTTTTGTAGGGTGAATGGGGCCATTCGCCTGCACTGCGAGTGACCCACTCGCTCTACCTTTGCATCCCTCCGCCGGTGAACACCGGTTCATTGGGTTTTCGCAGGTAGCGGATAATCACACCAAACACCGCCAGGTCCAGGAGTAAACTCGCCCCAACAATGAACATGGTCACGTGGGGGCTGACGGATTCGAACAACTGTCCGATCAACCAGGGGGTGAACATGCCGCCGCTGCTCGCGCCGACAAAAAACCAGGCCGTAGTTTTCCCTGTGGTCGCCATGTGACGCCCGGCGAAGGAGATCATCATCGGGAAGAGGGACGCCATCGAGAACCCTGCGCCAAACGTGCCGATCCACAACGCCGACGGCGCGGCGGGCCAGGCGATGATGACGAGCACGCTGAGCAGACCGCCGATCAGATCGCCGAACAGTAAAACGCGCGGTCGCAGGCGCGCCGCCAGGGGAATGGAGAGCAACCGTCCCAGGGTCAAAGCTCCCCAAAATGTCGATGTCAGGTAGGCGGCCGTGGTAGCGTCACCGAGGCCGGTCGCCCTGGCATAGGTCGCAATCCATCCTCCAAAACTGCCCTCTGCTCCCACGTAGAGAAAGAAGAAAATGGCGAACAACACGACGAGCAGAGCCTGGGGAAGCTGTGATACGGACGCCGCGGCCTCTTCCGCCCCGGAGCGCGCCGCCGCCGGGGTCGACGGGCTGGGCAAGCGCAGCAGTGCGACAGCCACAGGCAGCATCAGCAGCGCCAGAATCCAATAAGCCCAGGTTATACCGCCGGTGCTGTTCGAGATTTGCGCCACAATAATCGGCGACAGAAAAGCACCCAGGCCAAAGAAAAAATGCAAGGCGTTCATATAGGGGCCGACTTTTTCGCCGTGCAGCCAGACCAGCAGGGTGTTGCCGCCCACGTCCACTGCTCCCTCGAACATGCCCAACAGCAACAACACGATGGTCAGAATCCACAGGATGGGGATCAACGGCACGAGCGCCATGCTGAGCGCCATCAACAGCAGCACGCTTCCCATCACCGGATTGCCTGAGCGTCGGTCGTACACCCGCCCGCCGAAGAATGAACCGAGCAGGTACCCGAATGAGCGGGTCGTGAACACGTAGCTGATCTGGCTCAGGACGGCGCCTGTGTTCCTTGCCAGGTCGGTCAGCGTCGGTCCAAGGGAGGCTGTCGTCAGCCCCAAAGCAACAAAAGCCGCACAATAGCCAATGGTGACCAACATGCGTGTCTGGTCCGTGGCTACACGAGAGGGGTTAGTTGTGTCGAGTATGGGCATAGTTCTCCTGAAAAAATAAGAAATGAGAAATTAGAAATGAGAAATTAGAAATGAGAAATTAGAAATGAGAAATTAGAAATGAGAAATTAGAAAATGGAAATGAGATTGAAGAATGATTTTACAGCTTATCATGTTTTTGTCTCTAGGTGATGAGTGCTCTGGGCAGAAAGTCCACGCGATTCATGTAGATGACCCGGATGCGGTTGGGAGCACAGTCTATGCGGGTGATGCCGGCGTTGTTCATTACAAAGCGACAACATGGCCCCAAAGGCTGCCCCAGGATCGCCGCCAGGAGGTAACTGTAGAAGCCGCCATGCGTTACCAGAGCGATGTGGTCTTCGGTTTCACTATGACGTGACAACAGCAAGTCAAAGAGACGCTGTGCTCGGGGTGGAATTTCGACATCCTCTTCCACGGGACGGTTCCACCAACCCTTATTGTCGACATCGTCCGGTAAAATCAAGTCGGGGTAATGCGCGGCAAAGTATTCCCTGGTCTTACCCGGCAAGCCGGTGAGAACGCCGGTCTCAGGGTCCTTCATGTAGATGCCAGTGGTCTCGTGGGCGTCGCGCAGTCCGACGAGCGGCAATCCGAGCGCGTGAGCTATGATCACGCCGGTCGCTACGGCGCGCACCATCAAACTACAATAGACGTGCGTGATGTCGAAACCGGCGACATTTTGTGGGTCATGGGCCTGATTGGCAAAGGTCGGATCGGAATGTTGCAAAAACCCTGCCACCAATGCCGCTTGCTGCCGTCCGACAGTCGTCAATTCCGGGTCCGGGCTACGTCCCAGGCTAGAGCCTGTGTATTCGAAAAGCTGGTTATTCTCCGATTGTCCGTGGCGGATGAGATAAAGTTGCATAAGATCTCTCTGAACGAGCCTCTCTTTCTGTTGACAACATCCCGGACAAAACTGTAGCCGATTTTGGCGAATGTGCAAATGGGGCAGGATAGCTTCGCAGGAATTCAGCATGGATGAAGTGCTGACTCTCCTGAAATAACTTGGTTTTTCCAAAGTGCGCGAAATTTCGCCCCGCTTCAGGCTGATATGAGGGCTTTTCTATGCTCAATGAATGGCGAAATAGGCCTTTTTTGAAAAATTGTCCCACTTTCAAATAGAGAGTGGCAAACTGACCTTTTTTCAGTGGCGTCAGATGGGATGGGTTTGACAAATGCAGCATCTACGGCACACTGGCCTTTACACTTCCAAGCACGCTTCCTGGATGAACCAGGTCGAGATATGGCTCAGCGTTTTGGTGCACAAGGTGCTCAAACGTGGCAACTTTACCTCGCGCGACGAGTTGAAATGTAAAATGTTGGCTTTGGTTGCATACTATAATCGCATTATGGCTAAACCGTTCAAATGGTTCGAAGGAGGTTCATTCGATGAAAATTCTATTCGGCCCTAACCTGATGGGTCTGGAGAAGGCTATCCCCGATCTGCAGGCAAAGTATCCCGGCGTGACATTGGCATATTGCGGTCGGCGTGAAGATATGCCGGCCATGATCGCCGACGCCGATGTGTACGTGGGCGGGCTGGACCGTGATCTCTTTCTGGCGGCGCGACAGCTCAAATGGGTGCAATCGCCTAGTTCCGGCGTCAATCATTATCTGGCGATCCCCGAATTGGCGGCGAGCAACGTGATCTTGACCAGTGCAAGCGGTACGCACGCTGCGTGTCTGGCCGATAGTGTGTTCGGCATGATCCTGGCCTTCACGCGCTGCATTAAGGACTTTGTGCTCAGACAGCAACACCACGAGTGGGCATCCCAGGCGTTCCGCCCGCAGATGGTCGAGCTGACGGGGAGTACGATGGGCATCATCGGGTTAGGCGCGGTGGGGCGGGCGATAGCGCAGCGTGCAGTGGCCTTCGGGATGCACGTCGTCGCAGTGGACATCCTGCCTGTAGCGAGACCGGATATCGTCGAGACGCTGTGGGGGCCCGAGCAGCTTCACGAACTGCTGAATGTTTCCGATTACGTGGTCGTCGCTGTGCCCTACACCTCTGCAACCGATGGGATGATCGGTGCAGAAGAAATCGCGCAGATGAAGCCCGGTGCCTTGCTGGTGGGCATCTCGCGGGGGCGCATTATCGACGAGGATGCGCTGACCGCGGCATTGAAGAGCGGTCACCTGCGTGGCGCAGCATTGGACGTCTTTGCGCAGGAGCCACTGCCGCCCGATAGTGAGCTGTGGGACTTACCCAACGTGCTCATCACGCCACACGCCGCCGGAGGGACCCAGTTTGAGGGACAATATGTTCTCGACATCTTCTATGAAAACCTCGACCGCTTCTTTCGCGGTGATTTGCCGTTGCGTAACCAGGTGGATAAGCAACGTGGGTTCTAACTTGACGATGGCACATTGGCCAGGTGTTTTTTCTTACTGGAACGGCGGGGGACCTGCACAAATCGGTGCAAGCGGCTACGCTCCAGGTACCAACAAGGCCAAACAGGGCGGACGCGAGCGGTGAATGAGGCATTCTGCGGTTTGACAAAGCGCCGGACCGATTTACAATAAGAATATAAATATCTATTATATTGTTGGAGAGTGAGTTATGAACGAGGAGAAGAAGCAACAACCCAGGGTGATTGTGTTTTCGACGCCGATGTGTCCGCACTGTCGCCATGCGAAGCAGTATTTGCGGTCACGCGGGATTGCTTTTACCGAGGTGGATGTATCGCGCGACGCCCACGCGGCACAGGAGATGGAGCGGATGAGCGGGCAGCAGGGCGTACCGGTGATCCGCATTGATAACCATATCGTGGTTGGCTTCGATCGCCCGAAAATCGACCGTCTGCTGGATTTGAAGTAACGCACACGTGATGAACGTGGTTATGATGACCTGCGCAGTTTGTGGCGCTTGGGCACAACGGTCAGTACCGGGATGCCTGATTGTTCCACTTCGACACGCTCATGGACGGTCGGATCGAAGTAATGGGCCAGTGCCACCAGCCCCAGACCGACGGCCAGCGCGAGGACAAGGCGCAGTCCAGGGCCGAGCAGTTGGGCGCGCAGTGAAGGGGGCAGTGCCACCGGCGTCGGCGGGTCCACACGTTGCGCGGCGACGCCGATGCCCCTGGTCTGCGGAAAGTACGCCGTCACATTTTGGGTCAATTCGGCGCTGACAGCTTCGGCGACGGCGGTGACCTGTTCCGGGTCGGGCCAGGTGAGATAGATGAAAAAGATCGACTGCGCGTTGTCGCTGACGATGGCCCTTTGGATGTCCCCCGGCGCGACTGTCAGCCCCTGGTCGCTGAGACGCGCCGCGACGGCTGCGGCAAAACGTCCCGTCACGGCGACGTCTGCCAGAGCATTGGCGATGTATTCCGAAGACAGCCACGCATAGTAGCGGTCGTAGTCCGCCGAAAGCGTCGCCGCCGGTTCGCCGCCGGCTGTGAAACGCATCACGATCTGATATGCTGTCGGCGGTTGCTGGTAGGTCAGCCCGATGTAACCGACCACCACCACGACGGGGATAAGCGCCAGCCACCACCAGCGAAGTAAAATTTTCAACATCTGTCGTCCTTCCACAATCACCCTCCATCATAGTCATAGTCTGTCAGTTGTCGGTCGGGTAGTTCAATGGCCCGACAGTCCGGTTGCCACGTTATGCCCGGCATTATACCATCGTATCTGGCAAGGGTGGCTGAAGAGTTACGCCTGGCGCGTGGAAATGGGTCATAAAACACCCGCAGTGTTGAACCCTGCCCCCTATTTTTTCCCCTCCCAGACGCGGTAGCGCCTGTCTTCCCCCACGAGGCGAGCTTCGCCGCAGTAGGCTCGGAGCCACGGCTCGTAGTCCAGGAAGGTGTTAGCCACCAGGTACAGGGTCCCGCCGGGCTTGAGGACACGGACGGCTTCCTGGATGAACATCCGGGCCGTCTCAAAGTGGATGCCGTGTCCCCGGTGGAACGGCGGATTGGCGACGACGACATCGCACGAGGCCGTCTCCACCGCCGCTGCGCCGCAGGCGTGGACGACGGGGACGTCGGGATAGCCGTTGGCGGCAAGTGTCTCCCGCGCGGAGATGACGGCGCGCGCGGAAACGTCCGTCAGGACGGCGTGGGCTCCCCGGCGCAGTGCCGCCAACCCCACCAATCCGGTGCCGCAGCCTAGATCGAGGGCGCGCGCGTCGGGGGGGATGCGCATCCCGGCGATGAGCGCTGCTGCGCCCTCATCCAGGCGTTCCGCCGCGAAAACCCCCGCGTAACTCACCAGATGTGTCGGCGTGCCGTCCACGACGATGTCGCCTTCGCTGCGGCGAATTATGGGGAGTGGGAAGTCGCCGTCTGGACGTTGCGCCAGTCCCGCGTGGTAGCCGCCTTTGTGGGCGACGATGCCGGCCTGCCCGCAGATCCTCTGCGCCTGGCGCCGGGCGCTTTTCACTCCCTCGTCCGTCGCCCCGACGAAGAGCAGCTTTCCGCCGGGGATGAGCATGGCCGCTGCCAGCCGCAGTATCTCGTCCTGTACCTCTCTGCCGCGCGGCAGATGGATAAACGCGGCCTCGCAGGTCGCCGGTTCCAGCCCGGCGAAGTCGGCCTGCACGACACTTTGCGGTTGCGATAAACGGTTATAGGCAAAAGAGGCTTCCAGCGATTGTCCCTCCGCGATGTTCTCCGTCCAATAGATCACGGTGGCGCCTCGACGCGCGGCCCAGAGCGCCGAGGCCGTCGCCCCCGGTCCGGCGACGAAGATGCGCGTCGCATCGACGTAGCGCGCGGCGGTGAACAGGGCCACGTGTCCCGCACCGGGCTCCGGTACACCCGGCAACCGCGCCAGGCGGATGGGTCCGTCGGGAAGGGTATAGAGTGTCCACAGAAAATCCATACTTTGCACGTATCTATTCAGGCCAGTCAACCTGGCACAGCAACTTATTCCCTATCGTAGGTTTGGCACGGATTTTGGTAGGCAAAGGACTCTTGGATGACGAGATATTCGTGTTTCTATGAGCTTATCCCCCCTGCTTTCCTTTCCCCCAGGAAGGGGGATTTTTGTAGGGGGCGTGGAGGGCGGCGCAGCCGCCCTCCACGCCCCCATTTTTTCGCCCCCTTCTTCCCCGCTGGCGGGGGAGAAGGGGGTTGGGGGGATGAGAGGGCCATCTCTACCGCATATAGGAATTACACGAATAATGGGAGATATGCTATACTTTAGTAAATGTTCGGCTGCTGATGAACCGTGTAGCATACCCCAATCATATCCTGGAGGGTGTTTATGGCAAGCGTACAAGACTTTGCTCGGCGGGTGATTGACAATATAGAGCGCATCATTGTCGGTAAGCGCGAGGTGGTGGAGCTGGCCGTCATTGGGTTGTTGAGCCAGGGCCACTTATTGATCGAGGATGTACCCGGCGTGGGAAAAACGATGTTGGCACGCAGTCTGGCCCGCTCGCTGGGTTGCACATTTGGTCGTCTACAATTCACGCCGGACATGTTGCCCAGCGATGTGACCGGTGTGTCGATTTTCAACCAGGCGACACGCGAGTTCGTCTTCCAGCCCGGCCCGCTGATGGCGCAGATTGTGTTGATCGACGAGATCAACCGGGCCACCCCCAAGACGCAGGCCGCATTGTTGGAGGCGATGGAAGAGCGCCAGATCACCGTCGATGGCGTGAGTCACTTGCTCCCCAAGCCTTTTATGGTCATGGCGACGCAAAACCCGGTGGAATACGAAGGCACTTTCCCTTTGCCGGAAGCGCAGTTGGACCGCTTTTTAATGCGCGTCAACCTGGGGTATCCGGCGCTGAAGGATGAGATCGAGGTCCTGGATCGCCAGCAGTTCCACCATCCGGTTGAGGATTTGACGCCGGTTTCCACGACTGAAGATTTGCTCGCGGCGCAGGAAGCCATCAAATCGATCTACGTGGCGCCGGCCGTGAAGGAATACATCGTGCGGTTAGTGCAACACACACGTCAGCACAATGACATTTATTTGGGCGCCAGCCCGCGTGGCAGTCTTACTCTTTATCGGGTAGGGCAGGCCCGCGCGGCGCTCTATGCACGCGATTTCGTGTTGCCTGACGACATCAAAGCCATGGCGCCGGCCGTGTTGGCACACCGTTTAATCCTCAGTCCGAGCGCTCGCCTGCGTAATGTCGTGCCGGAGGATGTGGTGACGGCCATTCTTGAAAGTGTCCCTGTTCCAGAGACCAAGCCGGCCCATAGCAACCTGGCTCGGTGAGTTGAGCGTATGAGCGTAGACACTAAACCCAAAATCAGGTTGAACTCCTGGCTGCTGCCTGTCTTGGTGCTCGCGGCAGTCATTACCGATCTACTTGTCCCTTATCGAGGGTGGCGGGTGCTGTATGTAGGGCTAGGCGGCGCGTTGCTGGTGGGCTATTGGTGGGCGCGTTCACTGGCGCGAGGGCTTGACCTCACGCGCGAGATGCGTTTCGGGTGGGCGCAGGTGGGCGACCGGCTGGTGGAGCGTTTCACCTTGCGCAATGATGGCTGGGCGCCGGGCGTCTGGATTGAAGTGGACGATCAATCGACGCTGCCGGACTATCGTGCCAGTCGCGGCACCGGCCTGCCAGGGCGGGATTCATTGCGTTGGCACACCGAAGCCATCTGTAATCGTCGCGGCCTCTTTGTTTTGGGGCCGACCTATCTGCGTACCGGCGATCCCTTTGGGCTTTACACTGTTTCGCTGAGCTATCCGGCGGCTTTGCCTTTGCTGGTGTTGCCGCCCATCGTTCCCTTGCCGAACATCCAGATTGCCCCTGGCGGACGCTCGGGTGACGGGCGACCGCGGACCGACGCCATCGATCGTACCGTGAGTGCGGCGAGTGTGCGCGAATACATTCCCGGCGATAGCCGCCGCTGGATTCACTGGCGCACGACGGCGCGCCGTGATGCGCTATACGTGCGCCTTTTTGACGGTACCCCTGCCGGCGACTGGTGGATTCTGCTGGATATGGACGTCGATGTGCAAGCCGGAGAAAAGGAAAATGCCACCGATGAGCATGGCATTGTGTTGGCCGCCTCGCTGGCCGATCAGGGCATTCGACTGCGCCATTCGGTGGGACTGGTGGCGTATGGTGAGGAATTGGTCTGGTTGCCGCCGGAGCAGGGCGAGGGTCGTCGCTGGGAGATTCTGCGCTCGCTGGCGCTGATTTCCCGTGGGTCGCATCCCCTGGCGGAAGTGATGACGCGCTTGCAGTCGAGCCTGGGACAACATACCAGCATCGTTATCATCACACCTGCGGTGACTACCTCATGGGTGGAGTCGCTGGTGCCGTTGATCCGGCGCGGCGCCGTTCCGACGGTTTTGCTGCTGGACCCCGCTTCTTTCGGCGGCGCAGGCGACACTCTTCTTGTCGAAGCGGCGTTGTTGCACCTGGGCATCGCCCATTACCGCATTACCAGAGACGTCCTGGATCGACCTGAGATGCGTCCTGGTCAGCAAGGGCAGTGGGGATGGCGGGTGCTGGGAACGGGACGCGCCGTGCCCACCTATCGCGTTGCAGATGTGCCCTGGAGGTCGCTGACATAATGTACAGTCGCACCACCACGAACAGTCATTCCGGCATCCTGGCGCGGTTGATAGCCTGGCTGGGGCCGAAAAGTTTGCTGGTGTGGTTCCTGCTTCTCGTCGCGCTGGGCATCTTTGCCGGCGGATTGGCCGAACTGGTTTCGGGTCTGGAGTTTAATTCCCTCTTACTAATCGTCGTGGTGGGGATGACCACGGAATGGCTGCTGGGAGTGCTTCCCATGCGAGGCTGGCCGGCGGCGCTGTTGGGACTGATTTTCGGCGCCGACTTCGTCCTGGTGCGCGTGGGCCGTCTGAGTGATGAGATGGCCGAGAGTGTGCGTGCCGTGTTGACCCTGATCGGGCAGCTTATAGCCTGGGCATGGGAACGACTGCACTATCTGGCCTCCTATTCCTTTAAGACCGGGGATTTCCGACTGACGCCGGGGCGCGTCGTGAATTGGGCAACCGTTCCCCACGCCTTTAGTGTGTTGTGGACCGGGATAGGTACCCTGCTGTCGCGGGCCTATGACTGGTTGGCAGCGCTTTTCGCCGGCAACGCCGCGTATGATCCCGTCGCCACGGCGTTGGTGTGGGGCTTTGTGGTGTGGCTCTGCGCGGCGTGGGCCGGCTGGAATGTGAGTCATAAACGCCAGGCTGTGGTCGGACTCTTGCCCGCCGGCCTCCTGCTCTCGTTTTTGCTGTCGTATACGTATGCTTCATCCGGCGTTTTACTGCCCTTTTTGGGCGTTTTGTTGATTTTGATCGCGTTGACCGGCCATCAAGAACGGGAGAGGCGCTGGACGATTGCCGACATCGATTTCTCGCGTGACCTGTGGAGCGAGCTGGTGATGGTAGCCATCGGGGTGTCACTGGCTTTGGTGTTAGCGTCGGCTATCTTCCCCTCGTTTTCTTATCGCAAACTGGCGGATTGGATTGACTCGCTGACCGCGAGCCAGGAAGAACCGCCGCCCTCTCAAGAAATCGCTGCATCCCTCGGCGTTGAACAGCGACCTGCACCGCCACAGCCGGTGCGCCCGGTGCAACTGTTGCGCAGCACCGACTTGCCGCGCCGTCACCTCATTGGTTCCGGGGCCGAACTCTCGCGGATGGTGGCTTTTGTGGTCACGACGGGCGAAATTCCACCGCTGTCCTATGAACCTTATATGGACTACGAAATGTTGGACATCACCATCCCCCGTCACTACTGGCGGAGCCTGACCTACGACCATTATTTCGGCCAGGGCTGGTCCACGAGCGCCCTGGAAATCACCGGCTATAAGGCCGGAGAGGTGCTCCTTGGCGCCAGTGCACCCTACACGCGCGTGTTGCGCCAGGAAGTGAAAATCATCGGCGAGTTGGGCAATGTGGTTTTTGTGGACGGACAGCTCATCTCGTTGGACCAGGATTATGAAGTGGCCTGGCGTCCACCGGATGAGATGTTCGCGGCGACGACAGAGAAGCGCACCTATCGCGCCGATTCACGCTTGCCGGTGTATACCGTCGAGGCACTGCAAGCCGATACCGCCGAATATCCCGCTTGGATACGGGAACGCTATTTGCAGTTGCCGGAATCCACCCCGGAGCGGGTCTATGCCCTGGCGCGTGATCTCACGGCGACGCCACCCACGCCGTATGACCGGGCGGCGGCGATTGAAAGCTATCTGCGGGAATTCCCCTATACGCTGGATGTACCCAAACCGCCGGGGGGGGCGGACATCGCGGACTACTTTCTCTTCGAGTTACAGAAGGGGTACTGCGACTATTATGCTACCGCCATGGTCGTGTTGGCGCGAGCGGCGGGCCTGCCGGCGCGGCTGGTCGTGGGCTATGCCAGCGGCCGCTACGATATGAATAGTGGGCGTTACATTGTCACCGAAGCCGACGCCCATGCCTGGGTCGAAGTCTACTTCCCCACCTATGGCTGGATAGAGTTCGAGCCGACCGCCGGAATTGCGCCGATGACTCGTCCACGTGAACACGACGCTGAACCGATCTGGCCGGAGGCAGAACAACGACCGCTGGGGCCGCTTGTTCCACCGACCGAAAAAACTGCGTTATCTGACATGCCACTGTGGTTGTGGATTGTGGCCGGGGTAGGGACTATCGTTGTGGTCGTCTTGGGCGCCAGTGGCATAGATAGCGTGCTGTTGCTGCTGCGGCGCTCCTCTGAGGGGATGGCGACCACGCTCTACAACCGTCTGCGACGGGCCGGCAGGCGGTTGCACGTCGCAGCGCACGCCGGCGACACGCCCTATGAGTTTGGCCGCGTCCTGACGGCGCGTACCCTGGCGGTGGCGGAACTGCGACACGATGAAGAACTGCTGCCCCCCGCAGAGGATGAAATCCCTGTGCTGGTTGAGTTTTATGCGCGCGCGTGGTATTCTCCTCACGCCATAGCACGCTCGGAACGTCGTACCGCCGTTTGGACGTGGTGGAAACTGCAATGGCGGTTGGGACTGGCACGATTATGGCAGAAACGTCACCAGGGCGTGCGCTAAAATTGCCGTATCTATCAGCCCAGCCCATCCCCCATTTCCTCCGCTTCAAAGGACTGGATTGCGCAATATCCCGATACCTTCGATCTCCACTTCCACCTCATCGCCCGGCGTTAATGGCCCCACCCCGGCAGGTGTGCCGGTGAGAAATACGTCACCGGGCTCCAACGTCATCACCCGGGCAGCATAAGCCATGAGCGTCGTCGGCGAGAACACCATCTGGCTCGTGCGTCCTGTTTGCCGTACTTCTCCGTTGACGCGACAGACAACGCCGAGATCGGCGACGTCGGCGCTGCGCAACCCGGTCACGACCCACGGTCCGATGGGACAGAACGTGTCGAAGCTCTTGCCGCGCGTCCACTGCCCGTCTTTGTATTGCAAATCGCGGGCGGTGACGTCGTTACCGCACGTGATGCCCAGCACATAATCCCAGGCCTCTTCCGGCGCGACGTTGCGGCAGCGTTTGCCGATGACCAACGCCAGTTCGGCCTCGTGCTCTACGCGCTGCGAGAGCGTCGGTAGAACAATGTTCATCCCCGGCCCGATGACACTGCTCGGCGGTTTGAGGAAGAGCAGTGGCTCGGCAGGCACTTCAGCGCCGTGTTCTGCGGCGTGCGCGACGTAGTTGCGCCCCACGCAGATGATTTTCGTAGGGCAGACCGGTGGCAGTAGCGTCACCGTTGCCAGGGTCCCCATGTGCGGGCCGCGTCCACCGCCGTTATAGGGATTACCCTCCAGCCGGTAGACTTGATCGTCCTCAAACCAGACCCACACGCTTTTGCCGTGGTCGTCAATGCGTCCTAAACGTGAAATGGTTTTTTCTCCTTCCAGCTTGTCGTTTTTGGTCATGGAGTCGCATCAATTCGCCCGATGACTTCCAGGCATTATAGAGTGATGACCGCTGAAGTCAACTGCGCCCAGCGGACGGCCAGAACTTTTCTTCTGAGGCCATTTTGGCTCTTGACATAGAACAAATGTGCAATTATAATGAGTTTGGGATAACTTGGGATACTGAAGACAAGGGGAGGTCTATGATGAACACCCAATTACCTGAGCGACAAAAGAAAGTTCTCGGCTTCCTTGAGGATTACATCGGCGAAAACGGCTATCCGCCTACGGTGCGCGAAATTGGCGATGCCATCGGCGTCACGTCGACCTCTTTGGTTTCTTACTACCTCAAACACCTGGAACAAAAGGGATTTATCGACCGCGCCGAGGCTATCTCGCGCGGCATACGCCTGCGGGCAGAGCCTGAGGCTGGCGGACCGGATTATCTTATGGGGAGCAACGAGGTGGTTTCTATCCCCTTCCTCGGTTACATCGTAGCCAGTGAACCGCTTCCCGTGGAGCCTCTGTCCGGCGCTGAAACGGTCGAAATCAACCGTGCTCTCTTTGGCAAGGATGTGGCCGATCTCTTTGCGCTCCAGGTGCAGGGCAATTCGATGATCGATGCGTTGATCCACGACGGCGATACCGTCATCTTGCGTCACCAGGAACGGGTGGAGAACGGCGAGATGGCTGCCGTCTGGCTCAACAGCAACGCCGAAACAACGCTGAAAAAAGTCTACTACGAAGGCTCGCGCGTGCGCTTGCAGCCTGCCAATCCCACTATGGGCCCCATTTTTGTCCCGGCGGATGATGTCCAAATCCAGGGCAAAGTTGTGATGGTGATCCGCCAGTTGTTTAACACATCGATGTAAAGGCCCCTGGCGAAGGCGGCAAAAAAGTAACTATTCAGCCCCTCTGACCCCGTGGCGAACGGGACTTTGGGGAGGGCGCCTAAGAGGGCGGAAAAAATGGGGGCGTGGGCTGATAGAAACACGTCTATCTTGCCACCCAAGAGCGCCTGGCATGCCAAAATCGACGCCCGACCCGGCATAGGGCATAAGTTGTTTCGCCAAATTGACCGGCCTGAATAGATACGCAAAAAACCTTCGCCAGGGTTATGGCGCCTCTATTTCAAAATCACCGGCAGGTAAAGCTGCCAGGGCTCCACGTGGAGCCATAGCCGCTGTTCCCACCTTTGCCCGCTATGATCCTCCAGAATGGCATCGACCCGCAAGGGTCTCTCCCATTCCCGGGCGCGCAGGGGAACGGTCAGTATGCGGGTTGCCCCGGCCATGAGATTCCCTTCCCACCATGATACGCTCCAGCCCCCGGTGTAGGGGAGTGTAGCGGTGAGCGGCGAACTGTTCCCTGTCAGCCACAAACGCGCTGTTCCGCCGTTGACGTCGCCAGGGCCGGCATTGTGCAGGGCGAAGGCCAGCGTCACCGGCGTTCCGCTGTGGATGGTGGCCCATTCCGGCGAGAGCCACGCACTTGCCGATAAGTCCGCGCCTGTGACATGCAGGGCCATGGCCCGGTCGAACGCAAACCCCCACGCCGGCAGTCCTAACGTGAGAGAAAGCGGAATGATGGCACCGGGATTGCCTGTCACCGCGACCACCCACGTCAAGGTTAGCGGTCGATGCGGTTGTACCTCACCGCTCCAGGTGAGCGTCCGTGATACGGCAGAATAATCCCACGCCGGCGGGAGAGGATCCGCAGCGAGCGTCACCGTGGTGGGCAGGATGTGAGAAACGGTCGCTGTCAGCGTCTCGGCAGCGTCGTTGCGGAGGATGAGGGTGTTCGTCACCCGCTCCCCTGGCAGGGGCACCGTCGGCGTGACCGTCCAACGGCTGGTGCCCAATGGGGAGAGCCAGCCGACACCTTGTTCTAGAACGGTAACGCGCGTGTCGAAGGGCAGCGTTTCCAGCGGGAAGGCGTAGAACAGCGTCCGTGAATTGGACACCTCTGCGGTAGCGGCGACGCCGAGCGGCTGCCCCCGTTGCCCGCGGATGACGGGGGTCGCCTCAGGCGCCGGTTCGATAGCGTCGGCCCAATTCTTGAAAGGGAAATCCAGTTTCACCGGCCCCCATGTTCCGCCGGCGGGATGGTCGGGGACGCCAAAGGCGCGGGTGGGATTGAGGTTCTCGTCCCAATACGCCACGCCGAGACGTCGGGCCAGTGGGCTGTTGCTGTGGTAGTAGAGGAAATCCTGGGAAGAGAGCAGTAGCCGCCCTCCGCCCTCCAGGTAAGCCAGCAGTGCTTTCTCTTCTTGCGGCAACACTGGCGCGTACCAGTCGTAGCCGGTGAACCAGACGATCAAGGGGTAGCGTTGCAAAATGTTGAGGGCGGGCGATCTCGCGCCGGGTGTGCCGCCGCTATTTTCGGCGGTATCCCATACGTCGAAGGGAATGTGGCGCGCCGTTAACACGCTCATGTATCGTTCTTCCATCGGATACCAGCGGTCGTCGTCCACCAAAAGCACCGGCGCGGGCGTTTTGACCCGCAGGTTGAGGCCGGTTTCCGTCGCTAGAAAGGGCGAGGCTGCCGTCACGGTGAGGGCGTTGCCGACGTTGATCTCGCTCTCGGCGGGGATGGTGACGACGACGGTGAGCGTGAGGGATTCACACGCCGCCAGGGTGACGGCAGCGGGCGTCAC
The DNA here is from genome assembly GCA_035415725.1 of Anaerolineae bacterium. Taxonomy (GTDB): domain Bacteria; phylum Chloroflexota; class Anaerolineae; order B4-G1; family SLSP01; genus DSWT01. The sequence continues at coordinate 26,772 of DAOOGN010000051.1, forward strand.
GGCGGCGGGCCAGGCGTCAGAACGCACGGTCAGGGTGACGGGGGTGGTGTGGCCGCCGTAACCGGTGTGCCGTAGGCGCAGGGTGTAGGTCACGGCTTCTCCCGGCAAACCGAGCTGCAGGGGATCGCTCAGAGGCTGGAGTTCGAGCGCGACAGCCGGCGGCGGCGTCATCAACCAGTCGAAGCTGCGCGCGAGGATATCCTCTCGCTGCTGGCGCGCGGCAATGGCTTCGTAGCCGAAGGCGAGGAAGACGGCGCGGTACGGCGTGCAGGTGGCGGTTCCTATACCTCCGCCGCCGGTGCCGTCTGCATACTGCCACAGCAGTTCCGCCCGGTCAGGATCGCGGACGTTGACGACATCGGGCCAGGACTGGTTATCCGCGCCGTCGCCGCCCTCTATGGTCACCGTGATGCCGGAGAACGGCCCCAGGCCGGTCAACCGGCGGCTCGACGCCTTGTCCGCGACGTAGCCGGCGCCGAGGGTCTGGCTGAAGTACGGTTCCATGTCAAAGTCATATCCACCGCCATCGAAGTAGGCCACGTCTTGTCCGCTTAGCAGCAGGCGGCCTCCCCTTTGCAGATAAGCGTTTAGTTCCTCCCCGCCGTTCACCAGTCCCGGCGAGCCTTGTGGAGACGACCAGAGGACGATGTCGTATGGCGCGAGCGTGGTACTGATGGGGGTTTCGGCAGGGGGAAACTTGATGGGCCACTCGTCGTAGGTGTAGGCCAGGGCGTCGAGGGACGCCTTCCAGTAGGACGTCTGACTGTCGTAGTACCACGCACCTTCATCGACCAGAAGTAACGTGGGCGCAGGCGTGAGGGTGAAGTCGCGGAGGGTATCCTCCCCGGCGACGATAGAGACTGTCGTCGTTGCCACGCGGTAGCCCAGCCCCCGCATTTCGATGGTGTAGACGCCCGCGGGCAGTTTAAGACTGTAGTCGCCGGCGGCGTTGACGTTCGCCGTGACCGGTGTGTTGAGGGCGCGCGCGATGATGGTGTGTGTGGGCGGGGTGGCCGTCCCGGCGACGGTGACGTGGCCCCGCAGCGTTCCGGTGGGCAGAGGGAGAAGGGTGAAATCGAGTTGCCGCCGCGTGTCGGTGAAGACAGGGATATTCCATTGCGTTTCGGCCATAGAACCGAAGGCTGAGGCGGTGATGTCGTATACGGCCGGGGAGAGCGCCAGCGCATAATCCCCGCCGGCCGTTGTGACGGTATGCCCTGGATTCCCTTGTGGACCACGCGGCATGGCGATCAGCGTGGCGTTGGCGATCCCTTGCCGGTTGGGGCTGGCGACGTTGCCCGTGACCAGCCCGGCGTGCGTGGCGACGACGACCGCGGCAAAAGCATCGATGCGTCCCCACCCACTGGCGTTGTTGGGGAGCGTGGTGCTCAAGGGAACGGTGGTTTGGGTGATGATGGCGGTGAGCGCTCCAACGGAGAGGGTGGGAGCGGCGGAATGGAGCAACGCCACCAGTCCGGTGACGTGCGGCGTCGCCATCGATGTGCCGTTCTTAAGGTTATAGACGCCGCCGGGGATGGATGACAGAACGTTGACGCCCGGCGCGACAATGTACGGCTTGATCTCATCCCACGGCGACGGTCCACGGCTGGAGAAAGAAGCCACATCGTCATCGGGGTCGCTGGCGCCGACGGCGAAGACGCCCGGATTGCTGGCGGGCGCGCCGAGGGTGCCGGACGTGGGACCCTCATTGCCGGCGGCGAACAGCGGGAGGATGCCTGCCGCCTGCAAAAGTGCGATGTCTGCGGCGAAAGTGGTTTGGGAGGACAGGGTCGAGGCCCAGGAATTGTTGACAACGTCGGGGGTCATCGTCGGATCACCGCCGGGGGCCAGCAGCCATTGGAACCCCGCGTGAATCCAGGAATCGTAGCCGTACCCTTCGCCGGAGAGCACTTTGACGCCGATCCACCGTGCCCCTGGCGCGACGCCGATATTCTCCGCGCCCACCGCCGTCCCCGCGACATGCGTGCCGTGCCCGTAGTCATCGTAAGGGTAGACGCCGTTGTTGACGGCGTCGAACCACGAGTACGTGTGCTCGAAGAGGCCATGACCCAGATTGCCGCGGTAGTTGCCGCTCAAGGCCGGGTGGAGCAGATCCACACCGGTATCCATCACGGCCACCACCGCGCCCGTCCCGGAGATGCCCAGGGTGCCCCAGACTTCGGGGGCGTGGATTTGCGTCAGTCCCCAGGGAGGCGTGGTGACTTCCGTGCTTTTCACGCCGCCGGGCTGTTCAGGGGGGATGTACGGCTCGTAGTGGTCCAGGCGGATTTCGGCCACGGCGGGCGACGCCATCAACCGCCGCACCAACGCCGGACGCGCCGTCAGCGCCGTGGCACGGATGATCCACAAATCGCGCCGCGCCAGCACCTCGTCCTGACGGTAGGCTTCGGCAAGGAGCCTTGCCACAGGTTCCAGCGCAGCCGCGAAGTCGTCCTGAAGGGCTTCGACCAGCGCGACGCGGGAGGCCCCATTGACTGCTTCTGCCGTTGGCGTCGTCGGCACGACGGCGCTCATTTCTGCCGGGCGCAGTGTCACGATGACGCGCAGTGGTGTATCGGGATGGGTCTCCAATGCCCGCAGCACGGCGGGTTCGACGAGGGGGGCCGCTATCGTCGGTGCGGCGAGGCTCGTTGTTGTCCCGACCGGCTTCAGGAAAAAAACGATCAGCAAGAGCATGGCGATACGCGCTGGTGTGTGCATGAGAAACCTCCTCTGAAAATAGCCCCAGAGCACCCAGAGTTCACAGAGAAAAACGCAAATTCTTTGTGTCCTGCATGCCCTTCGTGGTGAAAAGTTTTCATTTCACCGCTGGTGAACTGCAGGTTAATGATGAATTCCTCTGTGTACAGGACTTACGTCAACAGGGGCCATTTTGCCGCCGAGTACGCAGAGAGCGCAAAGATTTTGTGATTTTTCTGAGAAAACAAAAACTTTGTGTTCTTGGTGTGAAAGAGTATTATACAACGACTCCTCCTCCTCTGAAAATAGCCCCAGAGCACCCAAAGTTCACAGAGAAAAAACACACATTCTTTGTGTCCTTCGAGGTGAAAAGTTTTCGAATTTTCATTCAACCGCTGGTGAACGCCAGTTCATGTGGAATTCTCTTGAAAAAAGGTATCTATTCAGGCTCGTAAACCTGACGAAGCCACTTATTCCCTATGCTAGGTTTGGCGTAGACTTTGGTAGGCCAGGTGCTTCTGTATGACAAGATATGCGTG
>DAOOGN010000052.1:0-29848 GCA_035415725.1 Anaerolineae bacterium
AGAATTTGAGTTTTTCTCTGTGAACTCTGGGTGCTCTGGGGCTATTTCCAAAGGAGGAGAGGAAGAACAATGACCGAGAATACATGGGAACAATTCGTGGAAAACTGCCGTCGCGGCTATGAACAAATCAAGAACGAACTCAAAGAAGTGGACATGCTGCTCCAGCAAACGTCCGTAGAAGTGGAGCGCTTCACCCAGACCAACTCACGGGCCGTGGCCCGTGCGCGGCAGATCGAGGCCTCGTTCGACACAGCGCCGCGAGAAGACATCAAGGCCACTTATGAGTCCTTGATCGACAATCAGCGCCGGCTCTTTACGATGCGTGGGCAGTTGGAGAAACTCCAAAGCGATCAAAAGAACCTGACCCGTGTGGCCCAACTCTATCAAGAGATTCTGGAAAATATCAGCCCGGGCGATCTCCGTATCTCGCCAGAGGCAAAAAACGAGAACGTCAACACACCACAAGCGATGATCGTCAGCATCATCGAGGCCCAGGAACAAGAGCGCTTGCGCCTTTCCCGTCAGATGCACGACGGACCGGCCCAGTCCCTGACCAACCTGGTTCTCCAGGCTGAAATCTGCGAGCGCCTTTTTGACAGGGATGCCGCGCGCGCCAAGACCGAGCTGGCGGAGTTGAAGAAGAATGTCGTCAGCGCGTTCAAATCGGTGAAAGGTTTTATCTTCGATCTTCGCCCGATGATGCTGGACGATTTGGGTCTGGTGCCCACGATACGTCGCTATGTTGAAGGCCTCACCGATAGCGGCTTCACCGGCCTGACCCTGCACATCACCGGAAAAGAGCGGCGACTGGCGCGCCACAAAGAGGTAACCATTTTCCGCGTCATCCAAACCCTCGTCCACATGGCACGGGAACAAGGGCAAGCGGCCGCGATCAATATCGTGATGGACATCGACGACAACAAAGTCACCGTCACCATTGAGGATAACGGCAGCGGCTTTGAACTCGACGACAACCTGACCACACCCGATGCCCTGCGGTTGAACCTTCCCACCCTCCGCGAGCGCATTGAAATGCTCGGCGGGAAAATCACCTTCAATAGTACCCCCGGGCAGGGGTCCCATGTCAATTTCTCATTGCCGGCAGAACACATCGATGCTTGAGCATTGATCCTTTTTCCTACTTGACAAATGCCCGGTAGTTATGCTATAGTAAGGGTGAAGAGCACAGTTGGCACTGCCAATCTGTGCTCTTTTTAAGGTGATTTCCAGGAGTGTCACCGGACGACATAGGGCGAATGGACCATTCGCCCCCCAATGTCAAACCTGGAAATAGGGGTATACGACAAATCATTGGAAAAGAGGTAACTATTCAGCCGCCCTTGCCAGGTAGCGAATGGGACTTAGGGGAGGGTGCATCATGTGTTAGACTTGTCAGGTTTGGCAAACCTGACAGGTCTGTGGTGGTGACAAAAAACCATAGTTTAGCGTAAGTCCTATGTGTGGACACTTCGGTCATAGACGATGACCCTCTCATCCCCCAATCCCCTTCTCCCCCGCAAGCGGGGAAGAAGGGGGCAGGGGGATAGGATTATAGAAACGCGAATATCTTGTCATCCAAGAGACTTTGCATACCAGAATCCGCGCCAAACCTACTATGGAATAAGTTGCTTCACCAGGTTTACTAGCCTGAATAGATACGAAAAGGGAAGGTAACCATCTGGAAATTGTACCTGAATGGCTGTGGCCGGTCTCCAGATTGGCACGGTCGGAGACCGGCCCGCGCACTTCCCAATCATTTGCGCTCTACCCTGGAAATAGTTGACAAGCAGCTAGATTCGAATATCCTGATAAGATAAGTGTAATTCCCTCATGACAGATAAGGATGTAGTATTGGCTAGCGACAATGAACTAGACGACGCGCTCTTAGAAGAAGAGCTCGTGCAAGACGACGAAGAAGAAGAGGACGACGAAGAGGAAATTCCCGCTTTGGCTGAGGAACCCTCCGGCGAGGAATACTTGCTGTCCCTGGGGGACGAACGCGGACACATCACCTACGAGGATATACTCCGGGTTTTCCCCGAAGCGGAAGAAGATGTCGAGCGCCTGGATGAAATCATTGCGGCGTTGATGGAGTCGGGTATCACCGTAGGCGGCGTCGACGAAAAACCTCCCAGCGTTTTCTTTGAAATCGACGAGGAAGACGAGGAAGGAAAGGCCGAAGAGGACATTTACCGTGCCATCGAAGTCGATGACACCATTGGCCTCTACCTGAAGGAAATCGGCAAAGTCCCCCTGCTGACCGCCGAAGAAGAAGTCGCCTTAGCGATGCGCATGGAGAATGGCAAGAAAGCCCAGTTCCGCCTGAACAATGGAAAATATCACAGTGAAGAAAAACGTTGGGAACTGGAACGCAACATCGACGATGGGATTGCCGCGCGCGAACATTTAATCCGCGCCAATTCGCGGTTGGTCATCAGTGTTGCCAAGAAATATATCGGGCGTGGCGTGCCCTTCCTCGACCTGATCCAGGAGGGCAATATCGGCCTGATTCGCGCCTCCAACAAGTTCGACTATAAACGCGGCCATAAATTCTCCACCTATGCCACCTGGTGGATACGGCAGGCTGTGACGCGAGCCATCGCCGATCAGAGCCGCACCATTCGCGTGCCCGTTCACATGGGCGATCAAATCAACAAAATGCTGCGAATCTCGCATCAACTGACCCAGCGGTTAGGACGCAGTCCCACACCGGAAGAGCTGGCCGCGGAGATGGAAATTCCGGTACGCAAAGTTGAACAAATGCTTGACGTGGCGCGCCGTCCCCTCTCCCTGGAAATGCCCACCGATGAAGAAGAAGAGAGCACCCTCGGCGATTTCGTTGAGGACATCGAAAGCCCTGCCCCCCCTGACGAAGTCAGTTCGACCATGTTGCGCGATTTGTTGTTGGAAATCCTGGTCGATCTGCCGCCGCGCGAGGTCAAAATCCTGCAAATGCGCTATGGGCTACTGGATGGACAGACCTACACCCTCGAAGAAGTGGGCAAAAAGCTAGGCGTCACGCGCGAACGGGTGCGGCAGATTGAAGCGCAGGCATTGAGCCGATTGCGTCACCCCGCCCACGCCCGGCGTTTGCGTGACTTCTTACGTACATAGCACGCATCTATTCAGGCTAGTGCTGCGTGGCGCCAATCCCTGCCCGGTTTATGCTGGCCAGGGATCGTCAGCTCCCGGCGTAGCGCGCCAGAACCGCGGATCTGGCGATCCGCTCCGAGCATGGCTAACGGGTGTGGAATTTCTGCCTCGATGGACTAGTCAACCTGGCGGAACAACTTATTATCAATCCACATCGACCACATTTCCCGCTGCCGCGCGTGTCAGACGGTCGCGGATGGCCAGACCCAGCCCGGTGGCGCCAAAGTCGCGGGCCAAAATCATGGTCACATTCGCGTGATCGAGCGCATGCAAAGCGGCGAAAAGCTGTCGCGCCACTTCCTCCAACGCCCCCGCAGTCCCGACGGTTTGAAAGATCGCCGGAATGCCGGAAAAGACAGGCAGGTCCTCTTCCGCCAACAACAAACCCACGCGCTGACCCTGCTTCAGACTGTGCCATGCTGCGTCACGCATGACAGGCAATACGGCGTCACGGGAGCCGCGGTAGAGGATCAATCTGGCGCGCGGCGCGTAGTGCTGCGTCAACGTGCCGGGCGCAGGCAGTGTGTCTGCGGCGGAGAAGGACCACGCCGCTACCTGCACATCCCCTAATACCGCTTCCAGCGCCTCACGGCTGATGCCGCCGGGCCGCAGGAGGGTTGGGACGGGTGTGACCAGGGACAGCACGGTGGATTCCACGCCTACCGGCGTCGGGCCACCGTCCAGGATGACATCAATGCGCCCCTCCAGATCGTCCAGGACGTGCGCGGCCTGGGTGGGACTGAGATGTCCAAACCGGTTGGCGCTCGGCGCGGCGATGGGGAAGCCGGCCGTGCGGATCAACGCCAGCGCCACCGGATGCGCCGGCACGCGCACGGCGACCGTGGGGCCGCCGGCCGTCACCGCCAGAGGCACCTGGGGACTCCGCGGCAAAACCAGCGTCAGCGGCCCTGGCCAAAAACGCGCGGCCAACGTATACGCCAGCGGCGGCGCATCCGCGACAACCTGCGAGAGGGCGTCACCCTCTGCCAGATGGACAATCAAAGGGTCGTAGGCCGGTCGGCCTTTGGCGACGAAAATGCCCTGCACAGCTTCGGCGTCCAGCGCATTCGCGCCCAGGCCGTAAACCGTCTCGGTGGGAAAGGCGACGAGCCCGCCGCGGCGGAGGACCATCGCCGCCTGCTGAATCAGTCCAGGATCCGGCGTTTCAGGGTCAACAGCCAGTACGACAGTGAACTTCATCGCGTCAGCCATACGGCGTGTAGTAGCGACTTCGGGCGCTCTTGTGACCAACGACTCAAGTCGCCACTACCTACGGATTTTGCCCGGTGGCGACCATCGCGCCGCGCTCGAGCAGAGATTGGGCCAAGCGCAGAACGTCGCTCTCCACTTGCGCCGGGGCGGCATCGAATTCACCGGCCATGACGTTCGCAATCTCGCGCAAGGTGCGCTTACCATCGGTCAGGTGCAGCATGCGCGCGCCGGTGGCATTGAGCACAACGAACTTTCCCTGTTCAGGCAACACGACCACCAGCTCATGGCCGCTCTCGCGGGTCACAACCGTGGATTCCACCGCCAACACATCATCCCAACTCAGCATCGATGACCTCCCAGAATGAAGGATCGCGCCGGAAGTGCAACGCATAGGCTGGCGTTCCGGCTAGCACAGTCTCCCAGCGCGACAAAACATCCGGCAGCCACAGCGCATCGGCGGCTAACACGGGCGTATTCGACACCAGTTCGCCCAGCGCCTGCCCCGGCGACAGGGGCGCGAGGAAGACGTCACTGTCTTGCACCAGACGCAGCAACCCGTGGAGCACTGCATGGCGCACATCACCCCGGCGCTTGCCGAAGGGGGTGGCATAGATCTGCCAGCCCCCTGCAGAAGGCCATAGGAGCAGCAGATCGTCGTTGAGCACCGGATCCGGCGCGGAGAAATGCGCCGCCGTCGTTTTCCCGCTGCCGGAAACGCCAAACAAGGCATAGCCTTTGTCACGATGCACGACGCCGGCGGCATGGAAAAGTATCCCACCACGCGCAAAAGCCTGCACCGCCAGGGCAACCCGCAGGAAGTAGCCAACGTCGGCCGGCGTAGCGGCAGGATGCGCATACAAATGTCCCACACCCTGCCCGGCATTCACGTCACCCGCGAAGCCCGGAGCGAGCAAGGCGCACATGCCTCCCCGGCAACGGGGACGCACGGCGAAAAGTGGTCCTTCAGGCTCTGCAAGGTCGGCATCCTCGGCAATCACGATGGACCACGGTCGTGTCTCTGCCGCCGGCGCCCAGGAGGCCCAGGCCGCGCCGAGCGGCGTTAGCCAGGGTTCAGGGACGTTCACCCGCAATGCCGTCCCTGCGATGCCCAGCGCGCAGCAGGCGGTGTTCATCGCTTGAAACTGCGGCGCAACAAAAACAGCGCCACCAGCAGTAAAATGCCGCCCTCGACCTTGGTCCAGAAGCGGGGAAGTCCGGCGCGCACCGTCACCGTCTCGGGGTAAAGATTGATCGAGCCGTCCCACTCGACTTCCTCGATGCGATAGGCATAGCGTCGCCCCAGCACGACGGCGTCGTCCTCAAAGCGGTAGGCGGCGCCCAGCAGTTCATTCCCGGCGGCGGGGATCAGCGTAGTGTTGATCGGCACAAAATCACCGCCCGGTGCAGCGGCGCGATAGACATTGAAACCCGCCGTGCCCACCTCGCTGGCTGTTTCCCAGGAGAGGGTGACTGGCGGAATGACCGTCAGCAGCAATAGCAGGCCGCTCACGAGCAACACTGCCGCCAGCAATACCTGTACCCACGGGAAAGCGGCTTTTGGTAGCTCATTCTGCACCATTGATTTTTCCCTACGCGCTAGCCGGCTTTTTCCCGGTCAACTGCGCCCAGAAAGCCCGCGGATGGCTGTCCAGACCCAGGTAGCTGAACAGGAAGGCGCCGATCACGCCGCCGATCAAGCCAACGGCCAAACCGACGGCGGTATTCCGCAGTTTGTGGGGGCTGACGGGCTCAAGCGGCGCGACAGCCGGCGAGGCAAAACGCACCTCGCTGCCTTCTGACGCAGAAGCAATGGTCACTTCTTGTGCTTTGGAGAGCAAGACCGAATACGCCTGCCACGTCAAATCGCGCTGCTGTTGCAAATCTTTCTTGTATTGCGTCAACCGGGAAACCTCTGCTTCTAACTCACGCACGCGCAATTCACGTTGATCGATCTCTTTCGACAACGGTTCATCCAACACGGAAAAGGCCAGCAACTCCTCCAGGCCCTTCATTTTCAGGAGATCATCGGCCATTTGGTTGGCGAGACTCACCAGTTCAGGGGTTTCAGGTATCGAATTCGCCAGCTCCATCCAGGCATCTTTCGTATACAACTCCGGGTAAAGTTTCTGAATCTCCGCGAAGAGTTGTGTGTCCGTTGCCACATCCTGCGCCGCCAGGGCCATTGAGCCAATCTCAAACGTATCGGTATAGCTTTTCAGGATGAAGGCGCTGAGATTAGGCGAAATGACTGTGGCGCCCGTCAACGTATCCATACCGAGCGTTTGCGTAAAGGATAGCGTCAGATATTCCGGCGACAGCAAGTCGAGGAACTGATACCCTTTGCCTTCCAGCCGTGCCGTCGATTTCTCCTGGATTGCGGCTTCCAGGCGTGCCACTTCGCGTTCCATGGCGATAATCAATGCGTCCAGGTCGGCGATTTGTTCGGCGGCGCTGCGATTGGGATTCAGAGCGTCGATGCTGCTGGCCTGCAAATCCAGGCGGTCGAAAGGGAGACCCTCCGCAGCATTAAAGACACGCGACTTGAAAGCCAGCAATGCCAGACCGTTGCTGCGGGCGCTGGCCTCGCCCCCCTCGCGCAACTGATCGCGCATCATTTCCGCCTCGACTAACAAATTTTCGATGCGCTGTTTACGATTGTAATCTTCTTCCAAATCCACCCGCAAGGCATCACGTTCTTGTTCAAAGACCTGCAAGCGGGCGGCAATCTCCGCGTTGATCGCCGTCTCGAACAGTTGCTCGCGGACATTGCGATCGCGTTGGATCACTGCCAGGCGATTGGAAATCTCCGAATCAACCAGAGCGCTCAGGATTTCACGTTTGGCCGTTTGCCCCTTCTCAAAAGCAAACAAACGGTTGGCCTGCACATCGCTCAAGTAGGCATCAATCAGCGCCTCGCGCACTTTGACCTCTTTATCGACCACGGTGGAGATAGCGGTCTGGCGCGCGGAGCGCAGATTATTGATGATGATCGTTTCCTCGTCGATTTGGCGTTGTATCGCGTTGATCTGATCATCCTCAGAGAGGAAAGTCAGCCAGGCTTCCTGAGCCGCATTGTATTCGATGCGAGCCTTTTGCACTTGCGAGGCAATATCGACGAATGGGGAGAGCTGGGCCTCACCATAGATACCGTTGACGTGGATTTCGTAAGCCCTGGCCCAGGCGTTGGCGATCAGCGCAGCTTTTACCGGGTCCTTATGGGAAACGATGATCTGGATCGTATCACTGCCCTGGATCGCATTGCTTCCTGTGCTATCCTCCAACTGCAATAGTTGCCCTTCGACATAGTCCAGGAGCACGGCCGGGTCACGTTCTTCTTCATCAAGGTCGGCGCTCAGTTCAGTGACGACCTGCTGCGCAATAGCGCCGTTCTTTACCATTCCGGCCAGAGTATTCAAACGCTGTTGGGTGCGCTCCATGATGGCCGTCGAACCGACCATATTTCCATAACTTATGTCATCCTCCGTAATCGTCTGGACTCCCGAGCCCAACGACACTTCCGCACGGCTCTTGAGCGAAACCACGCCGGCAGAAGCTTCATAAACTGGCGGCATCAACGAACTCACCAGGAACGCACCGGCACCTACCACGACTGCACCCAGAACAATCAGCCACCACCACTTGAGCAGAATGTCAAGGTAAATTCGCAGATCGATTTCTTCTTCCATGGTTTACCCGTTGTGCGTTACGCGACAGGGGCTTTCTTTTTGGTCCATTGCAGCCACAAAGCCTGCGGGTTACTCTCCAAGCCCAGATAATTGAACAGGAACGCACAAACCACGCCGCCGATCAAGCCGACGGCCAAACCGATGGCGGTATTCATCATCTTCTTGGGGCCTGCCGGCTCAAGCGGCGGTACTGCTTGTGAAGCAAACCGCACCTCGCTGCCCACGGAAGAAGCGGCTATGGATACTTCTTGCGCCTTAGCCAGCAGTGTGCTATAGGCCTGCCAGGCCAGATCGTTATCCTGTTGTAAATCGGCGCGCACTCGATCCAATCTCACGATCTCGGCCTGGAGCGACCGCACATTGTTCTCACGGCGGACAATTTCCTGGGTGAGGGGTAGATCCAGCGTGGAATAAGCCAATATCTTGTCCCAGCCTTTCATATTCAGAAAATCATCGGCCATTTGATTCGCCAGAGTACGCAATTCGGTATCCTGCCCCACAGATTCGGAAAACTCCATCCAGGCATCCTTGGCAAAAAGTTCCGGGTACAGCGTGCTGATTTCGGCGAACAACTCCGTGTCTGTCGCAATGTCGCGGGCCGAGAGCGCCATGTCGCCAACCTTAAACAAATCATCGTATCTTTCCAAAATATAGGTACTCAAACTTGGCGAGATCGCACTTTGTTGCGTTAGGGCGCTGGCCTCGGTTGGAGAAACCGACTCAGAAGCGGAAATGGAGAGGTACTCCGGCGAGAGGAGGTCCAGAAAATCGTACCCTTCGCCTTGCAGCATGGCCTCAGACTGTGTGGCAATAGAGGTCTCTAATGCCGCTATCTCCTCTTCCATGGCAGCAATCAAACCATCAAGATCGCTGAGTTGCTGCGCGGCGCTAAGATTGGGGCTTAAGGCATCGACCGATGTCATTTCGAGATTCAATTCATTAAAGGGCAAACCGCTATCGGCGTTGAAAATCCGAGCCTTGAACGCCACCAGCGCCAGGCCGGTGCTTTTGGCGCTGCCCTCACCGCCCTTAGCAACCTGCTCGCGCATCAACCGTGCCTCTTTCAGCAGGTCCTCTAAGGTGTGCTTACGCGCGTAATCTTGCTCCAGGTTGCGATACAATTCATCCCGCCGGTGCTCGAATACGCGTACTTTGGAGTCAATCTCCGTAGCGACCTCGGTATTGAAAAAGCGGAGTCGAATGTCGCGATCTCGATTGATGGCGGCCATGCGATTGGCAATCTCGGCGTCGATCCAGGTGGTAAGAATTTGCCGTTTAGCTTCCTGACCCTTGTTGAAAGCAAACAACCGGTTGGTGGTGTCGTCCTCGAGATAAGCGTTGATGAGCCGTTGCCTTGTTTCAACTTCTTTATCGATGAGCGTCGAAATTGCCGTCTGCCGCCCAGAACGCAGCCGCTCGATGATGACCTCCTCCTCCGTGATCTGACGTTGCAATTCGTTGACACGATCATCCTCGTACAAGAATTTGAGTAATGCCTCGTGAGCGACATCATATTTACCGCGCGCCGTTTTCACCTGCGTCTCGATATCCAAGAAGGGGGCATAGGTAACGTCGCCATAAATCTGATTCACATACTGTTCGTAATACTTGGCCCACGCATTAGCAATAGCCGCCGCCTTCACCGGGTCTTCATGGGTCACAATAATACGAATCGTATCGCTGTTTCCCTCGCCATCCTCCGGAACGAAAAGTTCCCCACGCACCATGGCGCTTAATACCGTAGGATCTTGCTCTTCTTCCTCAAGGATATCTTTTAATTCGGCGGCGACCTGGTTGGCGATGGCTCCGTTTTGTACCATCCCTACCAGGCTGTTCATCAAGCGAGTGTTGCGATCTAGGAATAAATCCGCTGCATTATAGGCTATATTAGGATCTGAGCTTTCTTCGGTAATGGTCTGGAAACCCGAACCCAGGGAGATCTCAGCCTGACTTCGAAGCCTGACCACGCCGGCAGAAGCTTCGTAAACTGGCGGCATCAACGAACTCACCAAGAACGCGCCAGCACCGACCACAGCCGCGCCCAAGATGATGAGCCACCACCACTTGAGCAGAATGTCAAGGTAAATTCGCAGATCGATTTCTTCTTCCATACGCTATTCCATTGTCCTCCTGATATTTTTTGCGCCAGGCGTACAATTCCTGTGGGGAGAGTTTGCGCCTTAGAGCGTTGAGGCTCTTCGCTTTGCCCGGCGTGACGCCTACGCTATGCAGGAACTCGTTTTTTAACCGTCCTCCACACCATCGCATTGTAGCACACACCGGAGAAGGGACAAGCTGAGGAAGGATATGTTGTTCCACAAGGGGGCGATTTATTCAGTGCGGCGTACCGCCTGCACATCGAAACCCGGGGTCATGCGACCCACCATAACCGCATGGTAGAGGCGAGGCCCTGCTTGCGGGAACAGACCCCTCCGCCCGTGTTTCACCGCCGCCACCCGCGGCTTGAAGCGCTGTTGGGCGGCGACTACGTGGGCGCAACCCTTTACTCAACGGCGGGCAGCGATACCTTCACGCGGCGGAGCCCCCGGCAGCAAGCCCGGTCAACCTCACGACCAAGCATGATAGCCACGTCAGGTACAGCCGCAGGTTAAGGCCTGCTCTAGCGGGGGAAACGCTTCACATCTACGAAATGTGCTCCTAACTCAAGGCCTAACGGACAGGCTTCACCCGCCGCGCGGCTTTGGCGACGGGACTCCGTGACGGACCTCGGGGCAGGCTCAACCCACCCCGCCACTGCTCATCATAGCGCGGTCGGCTCCACGCCGAGATCAAACAGTGCCTCCAACCTTGCTTGGCCGCAATTCCTCCGCGACATGCCTCTTCAGCAGTGATTGATGCAGATCAACTCGCCGCGAACTGTGACGATCACGAACAGATTCCGACCGGCATCCGTCTGACCCAGCACGTAGTAGCGAGGCTCAATGCTCGAATGGTGCTCGTTTTCGGCAGCCAAGAGGGAGGTGTTAAAGAAGGCCTGTTCATATTTGGGGACTGATACCTGGTGCCGGATCCAGTTCTTCTCACGGTTGTCTGCGTCCTACTCGAAGCCCGTACTACTGAGAAGTCGTCCCATGGCTACTTCCTATTATATGTCTATACGTGCACAACAACATATCCATCTGTCAAGCCGCAATGCGGGGAGGTACCGTCTAACGGCGCGGCTTAAGCCGTGCGGCGGCTGCGGCGGGTAGACTGTGCCTGCAGACCCGCTCGCGCGCATAGCCCCGCCGCCAAGTGCGCCGCTAGCCCCGTCAGGTTTATGCGATGTTGGACGACCCTGTTTTAACAAAAACTATCGAAATGCATACAAGAACCCCAAATGGCTGTGAACTGGATTTAAGACAGTTCTTACTTGAAAACCCCTTTTCTGCAAATAATCTACCAAATCTGTGTGTGAAAACCTTGTAATTCCATCGTGATATTCAAGGCAGATATTCTTCATCTTCTGCAATGTCGCTTCGCTTGCACTGAGGAGAATATCGAACTCACCGCCCTCGCAATCCATTTTTAGAAAATCGCAGGCTTCGATAACGTTTGCCCTCAGCACATCATCAAGGCAAAGCCCTTGTACGGAAATGGCGTCTGCTTGTCTTGAAGCATTGGTAGTGGTGTGTTGAACTGCTGCCCCTGTGGCAAATAGTGTCATCTCGCCTGACTGTGCGCCCACGGCTATAGGGGCGGCTACCACGTTACTAATAGAATTCAATTTGATATTTTCTGCTAACAATCTGTAAGATTCTGGAAAAGGTTCATACGCATAGACCCGACAGTTTGGATGCTCATAAGCAACCGAAACGGCAAAATCCCCAAGTCCAGCACCTATATCAACAACAGTCCAATTGTCTTGAATTGCAGTAGCCTTAGATTCATAATCGCGATCAAGGCAGGTCTCTTTAAGGATCCAAACATCCATCAAACTCCGAACCTTGAATTGACAACCACTTCTTAATTTGATAATCACTGGTTTCTTATTTGCCAAGAGTCCGAGACACACATACCAGTTTTTGATCTGTCCCAAAATTGTAGGGATTGAAGATAGGTAATATCCAATACGGCGCATCATAGTCTACCTGCCTTTATCATAGTTGTCGATTGCACCACCCCCGAAGTCCCATTCGCAACCTGGAAAGGAGAGGCTGAATATTTTATACTTTTCGTGTCAATTCGTGCAATCCGTGGCCGGTTTTTTATTTCGACCCTGCGAAATCCTGAAGAACCATTTTATAGGACTTACGCCAGCCTGGCTCGAATCAAGCGGCGGAGGATTTGTAATGACGCCTTCAGGCGTCTCTGAGGAGCTAAGAACGGCTAAAGCCACCACTACAAACGAAAATTGGCGTAAGTCCTATTTATATAGGCGCTAAAACGCGCCTGAACATCAGCTAAGGGAGCAATATTCACCCATATACAAACGCTCGCGCACCTTGATGCCAACGGCCAAAATATGCACTTTCGCTTTCGCTGGATAAACGCTGTAAAAAACGCGAAATTGATCGTTGTCGCCAAAACGCAGTTCCCAACGCGCGCCGAAATCAGATGCCCTGGTCAATATCTTGCGGCTGCGAGTTTCGACATGCGGCTCAAAAACCAGTTGTTGCTCAATCATTGTGCGGATGAAGATGAAGGTGTGATATTTACGCTCAATAAAGCGCATTTGCGCGACAAATTCGGTATCGTAGATAAGCTGAAAACGTTTGCTGGTTATATTTGACTAAGATTATGGTCAAAATCGAGCATTGTCAATCATTCGAAGGGGATAGACGTATCTTGACTTACGCCCACGCCGCCCAACGGCTCAGCCTTCGCCCGCGCTTATCTGTCCGTGTGACGCGAATAGCCCCAACGTTCGTCTCCGCGCCAATGGGGGCCAGGTCCCAATCCTGTTCGGTGACAATCAACTCCCTCATTTTGTACCATCGACTCTGTGTTTCGTCATACCGATACTACCCCCACCAGCCGGTCACCATATTTTCCGACCGGATTTTTCGTGCTCCGCATCCCCCTCACCTACTTGCTAATGACCGTCTCTGGCATTTCTGGCAAATTGGAATAGAATTTAGCTCAAATCTGCAACGTGGAGGCAATATGTCGAAATCAAAAAAAGGCGCAGCATCGAAGAAGCAACCTTACAAAACTCCGCCGGCCAAAGGGAAAGGGGCGGCGGTGAACAAAAAACCACTGCCCAATACGGTGAAGAAAGGCACGGCGGCAGCCACAGCGACCAAGAAGGCCAAAACACAGCGTTTATGGTGGGTCGCGGGCGTCGTGGGGATTGTGGCCCTGCTGGGGGTCGGACTGGTGTTGATTCTGCATCAAGGCCAGAGCGCAACGCCGGAAACATCCCCGACAGCAGCGCCGACCGCCGCAGTACCGGCAACCGCCAGTTCGGGCATGCCCGCCGATCCGGCGGCGCGCAATGGGATGTATACAACGCCGCCACCTATGACCATCGATCCGGCGAAGACGTACATCGCCACCATCGAGACCGAGAAAGGCAACATCGTGGTGCAACTGTACGCCGACAAGGCACCCACGACCGTGAACAACTTCGTTTTCCTCGCCCGTCAGGGGTTCTACGACAACACGACCTTTCACCGCGTCATGGCGGACTTCATGGCCCAGGCCGGCGATCCTACCGGCAGCGGATCGGGCGGGCCGGGTTACCAATTCGCCGACGAATTCGACGATAGCCTGAAGTTCGACGGCCCCGGTGTGATGGCGATGGCGAACGCCGGCGCCAATACCAACGGTAGCCAGTTCTTCATCACCTTCGTCGAGACGCCATGGCTGAACGGCAAACATACCATCTTCGGTAAGGTCATCGAGGGGCTGGACATACTGCCCTCGATCAGCCTGCGTGATCCCCAGACGGCGACGACGCCGGGTGATCTGATCAAAACCATCCGCATCACGGAGAAATAGCGGCTATGAAAGCATCGCCGGCATCGAAAATTGTCCTGTCGTTTGGGATCATCGTCCTGTGGATATCGGGGTGTGGCGGAACTGCCACCTCTACAACCGATGAGGCGCGCTCTGCCACCGGGTCTGTTGCCACAGCAGTTCCGGCGACTCCCCCACCGTCGGCCACACCCGCGCCGACGTCCGCCCCGCCAGAGGCAGGTCTGGCCATCCAGGAATCATTCTTGGGGCTGACGGGGACGCCCTACAACGACGGCGCGACCCAGGTGCTCTATCCCGGCGGCCCTGCGGGGACACGCTGGCTTCCTGCGTTGGGGGTTGAGAATGCACCAGTCACAGTCATGGAATTCAGCGAAATCCTCTGCGGGCACTGCCGCAGCTTCAACACCGAAAGCCTGGAGGGAATCCTCACGGATTATGTGGCGAGCGGAAAAGTGCGTTACGTGGGTCATTTTATGGCTTTCAATCGCACCGAATCGCAACAATACCTGGCGGCAGCCATGTGCGCCGCCGAACAGGGCAAGTATTTCGCCTACGAACACACTGTTTTCACCGCCATCGGCAACAACACCTTTGACCTGGATGCCGCCGCCAAAGAAGTGGGCTTGAACATCGAGCAGTTCAGCACGTGCAAGGCGAAGAACCGCTACGCGGACGCCGTCAACGACGCCTCAATGGCCGCCTATCAGCGCGGCGTCACCGCGACGCCCACTTTTTTCATCAACGGGCAAAAAGTTCAGGGAAACAACCCCGGCGAGATCCGCCGTCTCATTGAAGAAGCACTCAAGGGGGGGCAACCCACCGCAACTACACAACAAGGAGCGATACCCATGCCTAAGAATCCGGCAGATCGTAATGGAATGTATACCGCGCCTCCGGCCATGATGATTGATCCGACGAAGACGTACATCGCCACCATCGAGACCGAGAAAGGCGACATCGTGATGCAACTATACGCCGACAAAGCACCTACGACCGTGAACAACTTCGTTTTCCTCGCCCGCCAGGGGTTCTACGACAACACGACCTTTCACCGCGTCATCGCGGACTTCATGGCCCAGGCCGGCGATCCCACCGGCACCGGTCGTGGCGGGCCGGGCTATCGTTTCGCCGACGAATTCGACGCCAGCTTGAAGTTCGACGGCCCCGGTGTATTGGCGATGGCCAATGCCGGCGCGAACACCAACGGTAGCCAGTTCTTCATCACCTTCGTGGAGACGCCGTGGCTGGATGGTCGTCACACCATCTTCGGTCAGGTCATCGAGGGGATGGACGTGCTGAAGTCGATCAGCCTGCGTGATCCCCAAACCGCGACCAGGCCCGGCGAGGTGATTAAGACGATTCGCATCGAGGAAAAATAAGAGTAACGCTAACAGGTCGTAGGGAGTCCCCCACAGATTCCAGAGCGTCATTTGCAAATTATAGGGCGTCCCCAACTTGTTGGGGCAGTTATAGAACACGCCCGAACGTTTGGGATTCCGCTGTCCCTTGATGGGGTGTTATTTAATCTCTCCGCTAGGCTGGTAGAAGGGACGAAAGAATATGTTGGAAGAAAAATCGATTCATCGCCAAGACATCGTAGTCGGCCTGGGGGTTGGCCTGGGCGTCGGTCTGTTTGTGTTAGTCGCAGTGCTCCTGCTGCTACGGCCCAGTCCTGAGCCGACGCCGGAACCTGGGGTGGCATGGACCGTCGAGCCGTTGCCCACGGCGACATGGACGCCTGAAGCATTACTCTTGCCCTCCGCCACGCCGTCCGCCGAACCTACCCCCACGGCCACCGCCACGGCGGTTACCCAGTGGGTGACATACACCGTGAAGTCCGGGGACGTGCTCTCCACCATCGCTTATCATTTCGGCGTCGCGGTCGAGGCCGTTGTCGCAGCCAACAACTTGCAGGAGGATGTTATCTATCCGGATCAGGAATTGCTGATCCCTCTGGATGAGAACGCCATCGCGCAGTTGACGACGACGCCGCAAACTGCGGCGTCGCCTATGGACCAACTGCTCTACGAAGTGCGGGCTGGTGACACGTTGGGGGAGATTGCCCAAAAATACGGCGTCACCGTTGACGATATCAAAGTCGCCAACGGCCTGACCTCCGACATCATCCAGGCAGGGGAATCGCTGGTCGTTCCGCAAAAGGTTCAGGCTTCCACGGTTCCATCCACGACGACGGTCACCACGGCGACGACAACCATGCCGACGGCGCTTCTATACCGGTGACCGATACAGCGCCGGGCCATCCCCCCTGCCCCGTTAGGGCGTTCAATCATCCGCCGTTGTCCTCAATCCTCTCTCAGCACGAGTGGCAGGTAGACGTCATGCCACACGGGGGCTGCTGTGTGGAAACTCCAGCGGTGGTCCACACCTAATGGATTGCCGGCCAGGTCGGCGATCTCACTGCTCAGCGTCACCGTGTAGATTGTTCCACTGCCCAATGGTACGCGCGGCGCCAGCGTCACCTGGTTGAGTAAACTGTCGAACGCCACCGTCCCCGTTACCGGTTGTCCGACTGCGTTCACCAATCTCACGGTTTGTGTTGTCACCTGGCTGCTGCTGAGGACCTCAGAGAAACCCACCGCGATGATCGGCGCGTAGGCCGGGCCAAGGGCATCGGTATAGAGGGGAGTGAGAGGAGCATGAACATCGCGGGCATCGGCGGACGGCGACACCCACAGCACCTGCGGGGGGGTGGCATCGCCAACCGCGCTGACGTTGATGCGCACCTGCGCCGAACGGCTGGTGGTGATGCTGTTGCTCACCCGGAAGGTGAAATCATCCACGCCGACGAAATTTTCAGTCGGTGTGTAGGTCAGTGTGGGCAACGTCCCCGTCAACGCGCCGAGCGGCCATTCCACCACCTCGAACGTCAGTGGTAGATCGCTGACATCGCGCCCGGTCAGGGTGAGAGTCAAGGGGGTGCCGTAATCGGTGTACAACGTCTGGGGAAGGGCCGTCAGCGGCGCGACGAGGTTGACCCACGCATTGGTGGGTGTCTCTTCAGGCACGCTGGGGAAATAGACAACCGCCTGGTTGCTGACGATCGTGCCGGAAGGCAGGCCGCTCTGCAAGCGCACGGTATAGGTGATAGCGCCCTCGGAGTCCGGGTCGCCCTGTGGCCCCAGTTCGCCCACCACCCAGACGATCTCGCGGGTTTCCGGCTGGTACACGCCGCGCCCGTAGAGATCAAGGGTATCTTCATCAAAGGCGGCAGGCAGAATGTTAACCACGTACACGCCATAAGCCCGTCCCGCGCCTTCGTTTTCGTAGGTGAGGGTGTAGGTCACCCATTGACCGGGCAGCAGGTCGCCCTCAGGACCGTAGAGGGCATTGGGATCTTTGGCCCGCAGCAGTTCCAGATCGCTGCATCGCGGGCGTCCGTTGGCCGCCAGCGCGCAGGAGTCGAGGCGCACTTCACTGTAGAGACCCGCACCCTCCGTGCAATCTTTGCAGCCGCCCTTGTCTCCGTAGCCGGCCACACAACGCTGACCGCCGGCGGTGCAATAGATGGTTCCGGGACTTCCATACGTGCCGGAGGCGCCGCACACTTCTTTGACGCACGCACTGCCGAAAAGCTTGAACCAGCCGGAGGGCGTCCAGCGCACCTGGCCCGCCGTACAGCAGTTGGAGGCGGGATCGGTGTTACATTCGGTGTTGCAGTCGTAAATCATCTTGCTGACGTGGAGCACGTGATAGGCGCCGCTCGCCAAACCACCCCCGCCGCCAGTAGCGATGGTCCACATAAACATCTTGCCTAAACTGTACGTCACGTATTTGAACGTTATCTTTTTGCCGATGCAGTTGGTTTTACAATCAGCAGATGAGCATGCTGTTGGCGCTGTCGCGCCTAAAGTTTGGACGCCGGCAGTGGGCGCCCAGTCGCCCCAATAGGCGCGGGAAAGTCCGTTGAGCGTAGTCGTCATTCCGCCGCTGGTGTCGTGCAGGGTGTAGAGGCCATCGCTGTCGGTGACAGCCATGGCGGCTCCTTCGTACAGGGTCAGCAGGCGCACCGAGCGGCGATCAGGCGTGCGGAACACCGCGCCGGTGACGGATGTTCCGTCGTCGAAGGTGATGCGCCCGGCCTCAAAGTAGGTGTAACCCTGGGCGACAGTTTGAGCATAGAGCGTTTGCAGGTCGGGCGTGGCCACACGCAGTGCGTCGAACTCGGCCTGACTGACGGCGACCTGCGCGGTGACTATCTCCGGTTGGTAGGCGGTATATTCGTCTACATTGAATTGCCCGGCGTTGTAGTTGTCCGCCGCCAACAGGGTGATGGCGCCGTCTTTGTAGTCTACGGGCAACCCCCACTGGAAACGCACGCGCGTGGAGACAAACCCCTCGGCGTTGGGCAGGAGATCGCCCAACTTCCAAAAGACCTGGTGGCGTTCCGGCCAGTAGATGCCGCCGCTGGCGTTATCGACATACTCGGTAGCCTGGGGTAACTGGATCATCAGGATGGCGTTTTCCACGGTCGTGGTCATCAGGTTGAGGTATTGGATGGCGTAATCGACGGTCTGGCCGGGGCTGATGCGGCGCGGCGCGCCGGTCGTGATCAGCAGATCGCTCACCACCTGTTCGGCCTCAGGCGGCGCGGTCAACCAGGGATCAAAAAGCACATAGTCGCTCACTTTGTCGCCCTGGCCGGAGGGATTAAGGGTGGAGTGGTACGGCCCGCTGGGAGCACCCCACCAATTGTAGCGGGCGTCGATGGGTGTGACGCCATACGTCCGGTACACCGCCAGATTCGTGTTGGAGTAGAACTCGTTGTGGCGCAAGATGGGTGTATCCACTCTGGAGTAAATGCCGTAATTGCCGCTGTGGTGGATCTTGGAGTTTTGGATGATCACCCGCGCGGCGTCTCCTGTGATGAGCAGCGCGTCATAGTTCTGGTTGCCGGCGTAGGCCAACTCAACATATTGAAAGACCATAGTGCCATTGCTGTTATACATCCCCAACCAGGGAGCCTGCGTCTCGGTGAGGCGGGTGAATACAATGGGCCTGTCCGCCGTGCCTAGGGCATAGAGCGCGCCCTCGACTTGCAGTTTGGTGTTGGCAGCGAACAATAGCGTGGTGCCGGGCGCCAGGGAGAGCAAGGCGCCGCTGGGGACATAGATGTTCCCGGTCACGTGCGCCGGAATCCCGGCATCGGCCCATGACCAGCGTCGCCCGGAGGTGAGGGTACACCCCGGCATCACCAGGGCGTCCGTGCCGTTGCCGGTGGCGGTGATGTTGGCTGCGGTGATAGAGCCGTCACACGCCCAGTAGATCGCCGGCCCGGCGTTGCCGCTCAACGTCAGGTTCTCGAAGACGTGGGAACTGGGCGTGCGGTCGAGGCGCAAACCGGCCTGATCCGCCGTGTTGGCGCCTGCCCTGCCGTTGTCGCTGATGGTGAGGTTGCGCAGCGTGAGGTTGACCGGGTTGCCGCCAGATGGATAGGACCCGATCCCGGCCCATCCATTGCGGCTGATGCTACCGCCTTCAAAAGTCGCCGCCAATGAGGTGGAAGCGTTGTACAGATAGACGCCGTAATAGCCGTTATCGCTGATGTCCACGTCTTCCATATAGGGTTCCAGTGCCACGCCCTGACTGGTAGCGATATAAAGGCCGTCCTCCCGATTGTGATGAATGTGACAATGGCGCACTTGCGCATCGGCGGTGTTGATTTCCAACCCGCCCTTGCCGTAGTTGGTGTTGGCCGCATAGCTGATGTCGCAGTAATCCAGGCGCAACTGACTGCCCGCTTGCGCCCACAGGCCCAGCCAATACCCGGTTTCTGTCAGGGGCGAGGTGAAGGTGATGGGCTGCGTCACCGTGCCTTCGGCGACGAGCGCACCGCCGTTAGCCACAGCGATGCCGTAAGATGGGGTAAAGTCGAGGAGCGTTCCCGGCGCGATGGTCAGGGTCGTGCTGGCAGCCACGGTAAGATCGCAAAGGGTATAGCCGCACCAAAAGCCAAAGTTTGTGCCGCCTAGCGTTACATCCTGGGCTAGCGCCTGCTCAACGTGGCCGATCATGACCCGATCCTGATCATTGCCGGACAACGTCAGGTTACCGTAGGTAGGCTGCATGTTAATGCTATCCTGATAAATGGCATAACCCTTGCCGTCGGTCTTGATGTTGTCGACGATGTAGGTGTCCTGGATGACCGGTGTAATGCCGGCGCCTTGCAGGTAGATACCCACTTGCGGGCCGGAGATGACCGTGCTGGAGTGCACTTCCACTTCACCGCTGCGCACGTCCACTTGCCCCCGCCCGTATCCCAACTCGGCATTGAAGGCGTAAGCCCCGGCGTAGCCGATGAAAGTGTGGTCAAGTTGGCCGTAACTGCCGGCGTTGAACACAAGGCCGTACCACTGCCCGGGCGCGCCCGCGCTGGCCCCGTCACCGTTGGTGTCACCGCCGTGGGCGTCGTCGGCCAGGCTGGTGAAGATGATGGGTTGCTCCGCCGTACCGGAAGCCATCAGCGTGCCGTCCACCCGAAAGGCAACGCTGCCAGCGCCGCACCCGTAGCTCGGACATACGCCGCCAAACTTAACGATGACGCCCGGCTCGATGGTCAGTGTAACGCCGGCCGCCACGGTCACATAGCAATTGCTGGCGGTGTAGACATGGTCCGTCGTCCATGTAGTGGAGGTCATGATTGTCCCACAGGCATTGACCCCTGCCTGAGGACGTGAAGGTGCCGCTGCGACATGGGCCGCCGTAGGCAGCGTCGGCCATACCAACAAGCCACCGGCGATCAGCCCCATCCATATCACCAGTGTTAAAAGTGCCAGACGCCTGGCCTGAGGGGGAAGGGAAGTATAAACATCGTCCCCATGTGAAGGTCCTGCGAAGTCCATTGTATCCTCCTAAAACGAATTGAACGTCCCACTTTATAGTTTAGGGCTTGCACCAATTCCCGTTTGTTCTTATTATGTATCTATGCCCTCTACCAGGTTGTGCGCGGATTTGAGTATGCCAAGCGCTCTTGGGTAGAGTGACCTGATTATAAGACCATTTGTCAAACCAGCAAATGGGGATGGATAAAGCGCTGTTCTAACAGAATCTAAACGTCATGGGGCAGACCGGATGCCGGGTCTACGACAGATGAGTGGAAAAGAGTCGCCAGTACTGCGCGGCGCAAATACCTGCCCAGTTTATGCTGGCCCGGGATCGTCAGATCCCGGCGCAGCGCGCCAGAACTGCGGATCTGGCGATCCGCTCCGAGCATGGCTAACGGGTGTGAAATTTCTGCCTCGATGTACTATAGCAGCCTGTTGGAGAACTTCAGGCGGTGGGGAGTCGTGGAGAGTCCCCACCTTGTTGGGGCGGTGTTAAGTCGCTATCATTGGCACTATACCCCCGGCGCTTGCCTTCTGGCGCAATAGCGAGTAGAATATCTGTGGATATAGTGATAGCCTCACGCGAAGGAGCGCAATAAAATGACGCCTGGATTGACCTTCTTTTGCGAGTTGGATGCCACTGCTTTGCAGGACCTCTTTTCCAATCCCCAGATTATCGAAGACCTGCGTGTTTTGGGAGCGGGCGTGAGTCTGGGATTGCGCGATCTCAGCGCTGAACGCGCCGAGATCGTGCATCGCCTCAATGCTGCGGAGATTCCGGTCGTAGCGTGGCTATTGCTGCCGGAAGCGCAAGGATACTGGTTCAACCTGGACAACGCGCCGGAAGCCGACGCCTTCTATGCCGATTTCAAGACGTGGACGGCAATGCACAATCTGCGGTGGGACGGCGTGGGTCTCGACATCGAGCCGGATATGCGCGAGATGAAGAAGCTGGCAGCCGGCGACCTGCGCGCGCTGGTGACGCTTCTCCGCCGTTCGCTCGATGCTGAACGGTTCAGGCGTGCATGCGAGCGCTATGGCGCGTTGGTCGCGCAAATTCGCACCGCCGGCTATCGCGTGGATGAGTATGCCATCCCTTTCATGGTCGACGAGCGCCGGGTTGGCTCCAGGCTCTTGCAGCGTTGCCTGGGATTGGTTGATCTCGCGGTAGATCGAGAAGTGTTGATGCTCTATAGCAGCTTTATGCGCCCGTTGGGACCCGGTTTGCTGTGGAGCTACGCGCCGTCCGCTGGATCGGTAGCGGTGGGCAGCACAGGCGGCGGCGTCACCGTCGCCGGCGCCGCTCAAATCCCGCCGCTGACGTGGGACGAGTTGGCCCGCGACCTGCGCCTTGCCCGCGTGTGGAGCGATACTATTCACATCTTTAGCCTCGAAGGCGCGGTCCGCCAGGGGTACCTGCACCGGCTACTCGATTTCGACTGGAGCGTTCCGGCGGAGCCGCCGCTGCGCGAATTCCGGCAGGTTGAGCGCGCGCGTAAAGCACTGCGCGCCGTTCTGTGGGCCAGCATACATCCGGGCGTTGTCTTCGCCGGAGTGATCACCTTCCTCTGGCTGGTTTCCCGGCTGACGCACAGAAGACCCAGCAGAAGTTGAGAGAGGCGCAATACATATAGCCAATAGAAAGATAGCTGCCATGGCGGTTTTGTGCATTATTGTCGTGTTTTTTGCCGTGTTCGGGGGCTTTGCGGGTGGGCCGATTGGCGCAGTTGGCAGCGTTGAGGTGTGGTGGAGAATGATGTACAGCGACTCGGAGCAACTTCTCAGCTCTCAGAAACACTGCTTTTTACGCACAGCGTCTATTTGCCGTTCGTTGCTAAGACTTTGTTGCCTCTCACCGAGACATTAAAAAGCAAGTATGTGTTTGTTGAACGGCAGGCATTTGTGGAATACAGTGGAAATTGCACGTCTTCCAGAAGCGTGACAAGATTGTGTATGACAACAGACTGATTCGTTGAAGCTTATGGTGATGTGAGCGGAGATCGGCCACAGCGGAGACTACTGGACTACGCGACTCATGACCATCTGACTTTTAGGAGGGCAGATTATGACGCACTTACCGATTACCCGGATGACGTTGTACAAGCACGGCGTGGGTTTCTTCGAGCGCCGGGCGACCTTGAGCGGCGAGGAAGTGGAACTCTCCTTCCGCGTGACGGAGATGAATGACATCTTGAAGAGCCTCACCGCTATCGATTGGGGCGGGGGACAGGTGCTCGGCGTAGATTATGCCACGCCGCAGAGCCGCGAAGAACGTTTGGCCGGCTGCTCCATCCGCCTGGACGATGATCGCAGTATGCGTGACCTGCTGGCGAGTTTGCGGGGGCGGCGCGTGCAACTTGCGCTGGATCAAGGTGAAACGCTGACGGGCAAGCTGCTGGGCCTCGACGAGCCGCCGGAGCGCCATCCGTTGGCATCGGCGTTGGTCTCATTGCTGCTCGACGAGACGGCCACAGTACGGACGGTGGCGTTGGAGCGCCTTCAGGGCGTAGACATCCTCGACGAGCGCGGCGCGGCGGATTTGCGCTTCTTCCTGCAGACATCCCTCACGCAGGACGAGTACCGCAGTGTGACCGTGCGCTTGTCGCCGGGCGAGCACGACCTCTCGGTCAGCTACATTGCCCCGGCGCCCACCTGGCGGGTCAGCTATCGTCTGGCGCTCGATCCGCAAGCGGCGGGCGGTCCCCTGGCGCTGCTTCTGGGATGGGGCATCTTCGACAATCGACTGGAAGAAGACTTGCAGAGGATTTCGCTCTCGCTGGTAGCCGGGATGCCGATCTCGTTCGTCTACGATCTCTACACGCCTTTCACGCCGGAGCGCCCGGAGGTACAAGAAGAAGCCCGCGTCGCGGCTGCGCCGGTAGAATTTGCCGAGGCGGCTGTCGGCGCCGGGATGAGGGCAGCGATGGCGGCGCCTAAAACGGCAATGCCCGCACCGCCGCCGCCGATGGCCGAAGCGCTACGCCGGGAAGTCCTGGCGGCGGCGCAGACCGTCGAGACGAAGGGCGAGGCGCTGGGCGAATTGTTTCAATACGTCATCCAGACGCCGGTGACGGTGGGACGCGGCCAATCGGCGATGGTGCCGGTGGTAGCGGCGAACCTGACGTACCGGAAGGATTTGCTCTACAACGGACGCAAAATGCCGACACACCCCGTCGCCACCTTGCGGATGAAGAACACGAGCGGCCTCACTCTGGAACGCGGTCCGGTGACGGTTCTCGACGATGGGGAATACGTGGGCGAGGCGGTGTTGCCCTTTACTGCCGTCGGCGGCGAGGTCGTCGTCCCCTACGCCGTTGAGTTGGGAGCGAAGATTCACGAGTCCAGCAGCGCGAGCCGGGAAATCTACCGCCTGTCCATCAAGGGCAGCTACCTGTTGTTTGAAGAATGGGACATCCGCCGGCAAGAGTATCGCCTCTCGAATCAGACGGCGAATCCGTTGGTCGTGCTCGTCGAACATCCGCGTTCACCGTCCTATGAGCTTTTCGACACCCCCGCACCCACGGAGTGCACCGATGAACATCTGCGCTTCGAGGTGCAAACGCCCGCCTGGGGTGAAACGGTGCTGAAAGTGCAGGAGCGTCGTCTACTGAGCCGGCAGGAAGAAGTGCAGAAGCAATCGCATCAGGTCTTGCAACGCTATCTCAAGCAAGGGCTGATAGACCGTGCTGTGTATGATCAGGTCGTCAAGCTGTTGATGCTCTACGATACTATCGCCGACTACGAGAAGCAACTCCAGCACGTGGGGGAAGAACGGGACAAAATCTACAAAGCGCAGCAACAAATCCAGGGCAACATGCAGGCTTTGTCCCAGGTGGGCAAGGAAGGGGCCCTGCGTCAGCGTTACGTCGAGCAACTGGAGGCCACAGAAGGGCAGTTGCGAGAGTTGGAAAAACGCGAAGGGGATATGCAGGCAGCCATCCAGCAAGTGGAGGAAGAGATCGCGACGCGCCTCAAAGCGTTGGGGTAGATTCAACATGCAGCGCGTTTAGTCATAGGAGCAGCAATGCCGATTTGTCGAACGTGCCGGGGTGAGTACAGTCAAGGGGAAGCACTGTGCCCCGTCTGTGGTGCAGCGTTGGGACATTGTGTAGGCTTATGTCGCCACTGTGGAACCGATACCAGTGAGAAACGGCTATGCCCACGCTGTAAGAGCGATGTGAGTGTATGGGAACAGGAGAACATCACAGTGTTTCAGTTCGTCTTTCTGCAAGGCGGCCTCCTGGGGTTGATACCTGGTGCGCTGGCCCTGATAGTGTGGTGGTGCTGGTGGAATCCACACGAGACTTCGCTGTACTACTATCCCATCCTGACAGCAGCCAGCGCAGTTCTCTCACTGTTGTTGTTTTTCGTTCTATACATCAAGCGTCTTTTTTGGTGGGAGCGCTGGTGGGCGTCCCAGGTGTACCAGGCAGCACCCGTATCAATTGTCGCGGCGATGACACTCAGCGGCCTGGGAGGGGTATTTTTCTCGATCCTATGGATATTTCTCTATACGGCATGGGGTAAACCCGAAGAGCTGATACGCAAAGCCATTTTTGCGCTCGTCTATGTGTTGTCGTATGTATGTTTGACGGCCCTGCTGACGTTGTTGTTCATTCATCGCTATATCTCACATCTCGAACGGGACGCACCGCAGCCGATTTTTGTGGATACCAAGCGCCTGTTAATGGTGGTGGTGGACACTGTGACCCAGAGCATCAATCTGATGCCTAAATCCAACAACCCACGAGGAGCGCCGGCCTCCACCTGCACGGGCATGACAGCGACTGCCGGCCCCCGGTTGGGGTTTAAATCCGGCCCCCGCGGGGCCTCCGTCTCCCCTCCTCAAGCGCCGATTTACGAAGCTATCGAGGTGTTACGTATTCCTGAGAACGGCGGCATCGTGGCGGTGCTGCGCGAGTGCAAACCCGTCTGGCATCCTGATGCCGAAGGCAAGATGCAGGAGGAGTGGAGGGAGATGCGGTGGCGTGTCCAGGCCGATCGCTGGGGACGGGTGCAGTCGGTGAAACCGGGAACGCTGGAGCCATACGGCGAAGAGAAGCGTGTCTTTCGAGAGTATGGACGATATTCTTGATGGATTCGTAGTTAACGACGACGCCCATACTCTGGTAGTGCGGGCGTCATGGATCGACCTCTTTAGGTGGTTTTGAGATACTTTTGTGGAACGTGTTTTAGAATTATTGCTTCCAGCATATCGAGATGTTGCAGATTGATAAAGTAATGGCAGTCTTGGACTAATCTTTGCAAATCGCGTTTACGTGCCAGCCAGCCGCCGCCATCGACAAAGTTTACAAAGGCGCGCGTTTCTCCATAACGGCTATTATTATGAACCAGTTTCTCGTAAGCGTCGCGCATTGAACGTGCTTTGGTGGTTTGTCCGCTGCTGGTTGTTTCCTGAAACGAACACATAATGACGACCCAGGGATCATCCAATGAAGGCACGGCAAAGTCAATATCGGTTTCGATCATGCGGGAGCGCCCCTGTGCGAACTCGACCCCGTATTGCTTTTGAATCGCAGCGAGCCGCAGCTTGATTTGTTCTTCCACCTTGTATCCTTTGCGTCCGCCGTAAGTACCTATGAGGGCACGTTTATAACGGATGCGGCGCGCAGCTTCTGAGCTGCCTTTAATCTCTCGATAATTCAGTGTTTCGAGATAGTATTGTGGAATGAGGCCGGCTAATTCCGTGTCTCGCTTGCCATCTGTAAGGAGTTTGGCAATAAACAGAGCGAAGTCTGGTTCTTGAATGACTTTGTGCTTGATCCTTGCTATACTCCACTCGCTTTCAAAGTCACCTGGAAGACGTCCAATTCTGCGCAGCAGGGAAATGATCCGCATAAATTTTTCCTCAGAAAGTTCTATGTCGCGCAGAACAACTTCCAGGGCCCTGGGTTGAGAGGCAATGAAAGCCGCTACGGAGGCTTCGTCAATTGCCGCCAACGCAGAAATTCGTGTGTCCCCCGCTAATTTCAGGAGAGCGTCGACTTCTTGATCGATTTCCATCTCCAAATCTTCATCCAGAAAGAAAACGGTCGTGCTATTCCACGCTTCATCAAAGGTCAGTTTTCGGGCTTCGTGGCTCATTCATTATCTCCGTTATCCACTAATTTGGCGGCTTTGAGAGCTTTGCCCCATGTCGGAAAAGCCTCAAGATATGTCTCTACACTATACGGACTGTGCTCCTGTATATCTTCCGGCGTGGGGAGACGCCCCAGGCGCACGGCGAGATCGCGCAATTCCAGTTGAAGGGCTTTTTTATTGTACGGCGGGCGGGGTTTAGGGATGCTGACCCGCTGCACATAGCCTCGTTGCGTGACCTGCGCCAGCTTGTCGCGGGTGATTTGTACGTAAGCCGGGTCAATATCAATAGCAACGTAACGCCGTCCCAGACGTGCCGCCACCACTGCCGTCGTGCCGGTTCCCGCCAGGGCATCCAGCACGATGTCGCCAGGATGGGTCGAGAGCCGGATAATCCGTTCGAGGAGCGCGTCCGGCAATTGGCAAGGATGATAATCCCGGTCGCGGCGGTGTTTGATACGGTGGATGTCAGTCCAAATATCCGTGAGCGGTTCTTGATCGTGCCATCCCTCCCTTTGACGATGGCGAATACAGGATTGACGCAGGCAGTAGTAACGTGCATCGACTTGCCCTACGGTGGCATAATTGAAGGTGAACTCGGTAGGATGTTTAGTATAGAAGAGCAAACTGTAGTGCGCCGGCATGAGTTTCCCGCGTGGTTCGGAGAGAGCGTCCCAGACAATCCAGTTTTGGAAGTAGAGCCGTTGATTAAGAAATACAGCATGGTACATCGCCCAGTGCGGTAAATTCAAAACGTACAGGGCGCCGGTAGGTTTGAGAATGCGCGCATATTCTACTAGCCAGGCGTTGCACCATGCCAGATATTCCTGGCGACTGTGTTCGTCGGCATAGGTGTTATAGGCTTTATCCAGATTGTAAGGGGGATCGGCGAAGACGAGATCCACTGAATTGTCAGGGTACTGCTTTAGCCATTCGACAGCATCTCCTTCTAAAACTACGTTCCACAGCGCGGAAGGTGGGGTTTGGGGTGGTGAGCTGACGGGTAAAGGCGATGATGGGGACGGAAACAGCGGGAGGCGGTATTGGATACGGGCGTCAGCAACTCCTGAAGAGGAAGTGTGGAGCCCTTCTTGTGGACCGATGAGACCATTCAGGGCCTCGATTTCTTCCGGGGCGGCGATCAGCTTGAGGATCGTCTCCAGCACCGGAGATGAAAGGTGCGTATAATTGTCGGCGCGGGGAAGATTTTTCCACACGTCCGAGATGGCGAAACCTTCAGGGTTCATTAAATGGGTTTTACCGCCCCAATCGCGTAATGGTTTCTGACAGGCCTTACATATCTGATGCGGGAAACGCACTTTCTGGAGATTGAAGGGACTTCCTTTGACAAAGAGCACAATACCCGCATGGACCGAGGGTAACCCATGACCGGGTTTATTTTGCTCGGATTCTACAGCAATCCAATACTTAAAAACGAGCTGACAGTCCAGATAGACTCCCATCTCTGGCAGAACATCTGGTCGCCCTTGTACAAAGAGCAACCCTCCTTTCTTCAAAGCGCGGACACTCTCTTTCAGGATGGCTTGCCTTGTATGAACATTAGCCGGGTCGAAAGCGCCTGAAATTAAAATAATGTAATCCAGGGTCGCGGTAGCGGTCTGTTGTAAGGCCGGTAAAAGAGCCGCGTTTTCCAGATAATGGAGCGTCATCTTCGTTGTCCCCTTACGGGCACAAGTTGGAAGAGTGTGATGAACGTATACAACTCCTCAGCCATCCGCGCGGACTCCGTCATGGTAGGATGCCCGCTGACTTCAAAGCCATAGCGATAGTAGAAAGTGCGCAGCCCCTCGTCCTTCAGCTCTTCGGCGACCTGCGCGACGTGACGGTAGGCGTCGTAGACCTGGATCGGTGCGACGGCGAAGAGGAAAGACGGCTTGCCGCCGTAGCGAGCATGGATGTCATGCACGATGGCCTTATAGGTGGCTTTCCAACGGGGCAAGTCCACAAAACCATCCTTGCTCTGGTCGTTCACACCGAGCGCCATGATGACCAGATCGGGTTGATAACGGCTGAAATCCCAGGACGTTTTGTGCGCACCGCACGGGTTTAGCTTATCGTAGATGGTTTCCAGTCCCACCAGGCCGTCTTCGAAGTAGCCGGTGTGATCGAGCACGGCCAGTCCTCCGATCCCCAGGTTGTGAATCTGGCAATGGAGATGCCGGGCAAGGACGTTGGCATACGAAAACCAACCGTTGTTCGCGCTACAGTCGTTCATCCCGGCGGGGCAGCCGGCGCCCTCCCCGGCGGTGACCGAGTCGCCATAGACCTCGATTTTGAACGTAGGCAGGGGTGGCGGTACGCTCAGACTGCCGCAGGCGTCAAGCGTCAGGCCGTGAAACGTGAGGCCGCCACGCCCGTTCCCCGGTCCTTGCAGTTTGATGATGACGAGATCGTGTTCCCCGGCAGATAGACCGGTGAGTTCTACCGTCTGGTGCGCTACACCTTTGCGCAGAGAATAGAGGCGCAGCTCGCCATCGTCGATCACCAGGCCGACCTGATTGCCGTTCTCGTTCCAGTCGCCCTCGTCGGAGAACTCGGCCCGCAGCGATGTCCCTGCGAAGCGGGTGACAATAGTACTGCCCGCGTAGTGCAACACAGGCGCGTCCGGGTCGCTGTCGTCAATCCGCCCAACGTATTGAAAGTTGTGCTGCGATGGAATATAGCATGTCCCCCATTTGTCTGTCTTCATGGCGTTTAGCTCCGTTACGCATGGCGTTGCCCATGGATGAGTATACCTGAATTGTCGATCTGGGCAATAAAACAGGCGAAAAGTGGAGGGGATGGGCTTATAGAAATACACCTATCGCGTCATCCACGCGCCCTTGGCTTACCAAAATCTGCGCCAAACCTACTATAGGGGTAACTATTCAGCCACCCTTGCCAGGTGGCGAACGGGACTTTGGGGAGGGCACA
>DAOOGN010000053.1:0-27882 GCA_035415725.1 Anaerolineae bacterium
ACCTGGCATAGGGAATAAGTGGCTTCGTCAGGTTTACGAGCCTGAATAGATACCTATTTTGGACTAAAAGGCACGTGAGGGCAACACGTATAGTGCAAATTATGGGGGGACGCTGTGGCCGGCCTCTGACCACGCCCGCCTGTGCCCGGCGGTGGCTCGGTCGGAGACCGGCTACAGCTCGTCAGGCATCCATGATCAGATGAACATCTTCCTTTTGCCAATAATCTGTCTTATACCCCACACAGTCACGCCGACAACTTATGACCTGGAATGTTACGTTGCCTGCACTGTCCCTGCCGCGCAGTCGATTGCCCCCTTCGTTATCTGCGGTATACTGTATTTTTAACGCCCGCCCCTGGCGAAGCGAGGAGAGGAGACGATGAAAGCGACAATAGTGGAAGAAGCCCATAATCGCGTGGTGTGGGAAGTCAAAACCGCGTTGTTGTGGATGGTGCTGGGTTTGTTCGGCGGCGGGATTGGCGCTGCGACGTGGCTCGCCGTGGCACCCAGTCCACTTCATCTGACGCTGGCGGGCATCTTGATGGCGCTGGTGATCAGCGTCGCTGGGTTTCTGGCGCTGACAACGCCGCTCGCCGAGCAGGGTGAAGTGGAACGCACGTTGGATGGAGGCCACGTGGCCCGCACGCGCTGGTGGCTTTTCTTCGGCAAGCGTCTGGCGTGGGAAGCGCCTTTGGAGGTCATCGTCGGATTCCGCCCTGAACCCCGCCTTTTCGAGGACACCGCTGAGCAGACGTACACCCTGTCACGGCTGGTGGCGCTGGTGGCAGACGCCGATCCGGTGCCGTTGACGGACTGGCTCGATCCGCCATTTGTGCTCGACCTGAGTGCATCGCTGACAAAGGCGGCGCGATTGAACGTTGAGGCGGAATGAGTGGCGAACCGGGGAAAGCTTTACCGTCTGGAGGGCATCGTTCTTAGCCGCCGCGACCACGGCGAAGCCGATCGCATCGTGAAATTGCTCACCGCCGCCGGCAGTGTGGATTTGCTGGCGAAGGGCATCCGCAAGCCGTGTTCCCGCAAGGCCGGGCATCTGGAACTTTTTTCCAAGACGCAGGTGCTGGTATCACGGGTCACGGGGTCATGGGACATCATCAGCCAGGCAGAGGTGATGCAGGTCCATCCTCGCTTACAGGAGGATTTTCGCCTGGGCACGTATGCGCGCTACGTCGCCGAGTTGGCGCTCCGTTTTTTTGAGGGTGAGACCGATCCCCAGCTTTACATTTTGGTGGATGACGTTTTTTCTCGTCTGGATGGCGATGTGGATCCGGCGTTGTTGACGCGCTGGTACGAACAGCGCTTGTTGACACTGGCGGGCTTTCGTCCGGAGTGGGGGATATGTGTGGGCGATCTCTGTCGCACACCGCTGCGTCCGCGCGCCGACGATCGGCGGCCCTATGGCCTCGACATAGAGCGCGGCGGCGCGGTGTGTCACGAGTGCTTTGCAGCGGAGACGCGCGAGCACACCGTGTATCCTCTGTCGCCAAGCGCACTGTCGTGGCTTCAGGCGTTGCAACGTCGTCGTTTTGAGGAGGTGACGCCGTTCGCTTTGCCGGAGCGCACCGCCAGAGAGCTGGCCCAGGTGATGGAGCAGTACATCGCTTACCATCTGGAGCGCCGACCGGCGGCCCTGCGGTTGCTGCACGATAGCCGTGTGTAAAACTGGTCAGCAGATTGAGCAGATTAAGCAGATTTTTGCTTTCTAATTCCGTGTGTTTTGTGTGTGCCGGGGCTTATTATCGAGGGTGAACTCGTGACGAATGTGGGCGATTGGTTGTTGGAAGGCGAGCCGTGGGTGGCGTATCGCACGCGGATGGATCTGCTGCGCCAGGCGGAGGATGATCCTCAAGTGGTAGCGGCGCGGCAGGCGACCCTTGCACACCCACACATTCAGGCGTTGTTGGCGGAGTTGTCCGCATGGCCCGGAGCGTCGCTGAAGCGTCACAATGACGCGAGCCATGTGTTGCACAAGCTGGTCTTCATCGCCGATATAGGCCTGCGTGTGGATAATCCCGGCGTTGCCGCGATTGTGGAGCGTGTGCTGGCGCATCAATCCGCACAAGGGCCGTTTCAGGTCTTGACCAACATCCCTACCCATTTCGGCGGCCGCGGCGAGGATGAATATAACTGGATGTTGTGTGACGCCCCCCTGATACTCTATGCACTGGTCAAATTCGGTTTGGGCGACGATGTGCGGGTGCGGACGGCGGTGGCGTATCTGGCGGACCTAGTGCGCGACAACGGCTGGCCTTGCGCCGGTGCTCCGGAGATAGGCAAATTTCGTGGCCCGGGGCGGGCGAGCGATCCGTGTCCTTACGCCAACCTGCTTATGCTCAAGCTGCTGGCGGAACTCCCGGAATGGCGTGATTCAGCGGCGGCTCACGCTGGCGCAGAGGCCGCACTCACGCTATGGGCGCAGCGCAAAGAGCGGCGGCCTTATCTTTTTGCGATGGGAACCGATTTCGCCAAACTCAAAGCACCGTTGATCTGGTACGACATCTTGCACGTGCTGGATGTCCTCTCGCGCTTTCCGTGGCTGCGCGACGATCCGCGTGTGCAGGAGATGGCGACGCCGGTGGTTACCAAAGCCGATGCCGACAGTCGTTTCACACCCGAATCGATCTGGACGGCGTGGAAGGGCTGGGACTTCGGCCAGAAGCGCGCGCCCTCACGCTGGATGACGCTACTCGTTGTCCGTATGTTGGAGCGAATCTCTACCACGAATCCACACGGATTTTCACGAATGGTCAGCAATTAGTGGGGATTCGTGAGGATTCGCGGCTAATCTCGGAGGATTGGATGGAAATAGAACCGTTTTTCGCGCCAGATCAATATGTCACCGCCGAATTCACCATTCGCAGTTACATGCCCGGCGACGGGCCCTGGCTGGCGGAAGCGGTCAATGCCTCTTACGAACACTTGAAACGCTTCATGCCGTGGGCTAAACCCCATACGGAAGATGTTGAAGCTGAACAGACGGTTCGCCGTTGGCGCGGCGAATACCTGCTGGCCACGAATTTCACCCTGGGAGTTTTCGCCCCTGACGGCAAACGGTTGTTGGGCAGTTCCGGTTTTCATCTGCGCGAGGGCGAGCTGAGCAACCACGCCGCCGAAGTTGGCATGTGGATTCGCGCCGACGCCGCTCACAAGGGGCTAGGCCCGCGCGTTCTGCGCGCCATCCTCACCTGGGGCTTCTCCGAATGGCCTTGGGAGCGCCTGACCTGGCGTTGCAATGAGGAGAACGTCGCCAGCCGCCGCACCGCCGAAAAAGCCGGCATGCAGTTCGAGGGTCGCTTCCGCGCCGCCATCCTGTTGCCCGACGGTACGCGCGAGACCACTCTCGCCTTCGCCGCCTTGAAAGGGGAATGGGGACGGGGTGAGGGGGAGATGGGGTGAGGGAGGGCCGTTCGCTCATTCGCTGATTCGCAATTCACGAATCAATCCGTTGACATCATTCGAGGTGAACCACGTATGCTGACATTTCAAGAAGTCCTTCTCCGCTTGCAACGTTACTGGGCCGATCAGGGCGCGCTGCTCTGGCTGCCGTACAGCGAAAAGGTCGGCGCGGGCACGATGAACCCGGCGACCTTCCTCCGCGTTCTGGGGCCGGAACCCTGGAACGTGGTTTACATCGAGCCGTCGTACCGGCCCGACGATGGGCGCTACGCTGAAAACCCCAACCGGATGCAGATGCACACCCAGTTGCAGGTCATCCTCAAGCCCGACCCCGGCGACCCGCAGGAACGTTACCTCAAGAGCCTGGAGGCCATCGGCATCCGCCGCGAAGAGCACGACATTCGTTTTGTCGAAGATAACTGGGAAAGCCCGGCGCTCGGCGCGTGGGGTCTGGGCTGGGAAGTCTGGCTGGACGGACAGGAAATCACACAGTACACCTACTTTCAGCAGGCCGGCGGCATCAACCTGGAAATGCCCGCCGTCGAACTGACCTACGGTTTGGAACGCATCGTGATGTACCTCCAAAACGTCCGCTCAGTGTGGAATATCGCCTGGGACGAGCACCACACCTACGGTGAAATTCTGGCCGATCAGGAAGTCGATCATTGCCGCTATGATTTCGAGTACGCCGATATCGCCCGTTTGCAGGCGATGTACGACCTGTTCGAGCAAGAGGCGTTGCTGAATCTCCACCATGGCCTGGTGGTCCCCGCGCTGGATTACATTCTGCGCTGCTCGCACACCTTCAACCTGCTGGACGCGCGGGGGACGGTCGGCGTCACCGAGCGCGCCGTCTTCTTCAAGCGGATGCGTGACCTGTCGCGGCAGGTCGCCGAAGCGTACCTGGCGCAGCGTGACCGGGCCGGCTTCCCGTGGAAGAAACGCCCCGGTCTGACATCCACCCTGGTAGTGCCGGGTGCGTTGATGCACTTGCCGTTGGAAGAGAAAAGGCCGCCGTCGACAGCAACCGTGCCGGTCCAGGGACGCGCCCCTTTCCTCTTCGAGCTGGGCGTGGAAGAACTGCCCGCCGGACATCTGAGCAGTGCCCTGGCGCAGTGGCGTGAGCTGGTGCCCGCTGCCCTCGATGCAGCGAAGCTGGCCCATGGCGACGTCCACATCTGGGGCACGCCGCGCCGTCTCGTGGTCTATGTGCCGGACATGGCGCTCAAGCAGGCCGACGAGACGATGGAGGTCAAAGGCCCACCCGCCCGTGCCGCCTTCGACGCGGAGGGCAAGCCGACGCGCGCTGCGCAGGGCTTCGCCCGCTCGAAGGGCGCGGATGTGGCGGATTTACAGGTCCGCGAGACGGAGGGTGGCGCGTATATCTTCGTCACCCGGCACATCCCTGGTCGTCCCGCCTCCGAGGTGCTGGCGGAACTGTTGCCCGACTGGATCGCCCGGTTGCGCTTCCCCCGCGCGATGCGCTGGAACGAAACCGGCATCGCTTTCAGCCGGCCCATTCGCTGGCTGCTGGCGCTCTTGGGCGAGGATGAGGTACCTTTTACCTATGCGGGTTTGTCGAGCGGGCGCGTCACCCGCGGCCCGCGGCCGGCAGGATCACCGGAAGTGGCGCTGGGCGCGGCGGCGGATTATCGAGCCACGCTGGCCTCCTATGGCATCCTCGTGGATCCCGAGGCACGCCAGGCGGAAATTCTACGCCAGGCGCAGGCGGTGGCGGCGAAAGTCGGCGGGCAGATTCCTGCCGATCCGGCGTTGGTGGAGGAAGTGACCCACCTGGTCGAAGTCCCCACGGCCCTGCTTGGCTCGTTCGAGAAGCGTTATCTGACGCTGCCGCAGGACGTGCTCATCGCTGTGATGAAGAAGCACCAGCGCTACTTCCCCGTGTTGGATGAGCGCGGGCGCATCATGGCGCACTTCGTCGCCGTCCGCAACGGCGGGACGGAGCACCTGGACCTTGTCCGTCAGGGCAATGAAGATGTCATCCGCGCGCGTTATGCCGATGCGGAGTACTTCTACAACCAGGACTGCCGCCGCCCGCTGGCGGATTACCGCGACGGGCTGGCGAAACTGACCTTCCAGGCGGACCTGGGTTCGATGTTGCAGAAATCCGAGCGGGTGGAGAAACTCGCGGAGTGGGTAGGGGAGCAGATGCGTTTGTCCGCCGCAGAAAGAGACACCTTGGCGCGGGCGGCATATCTGGCGAAGGCCGATCTCGCCACGCACATCGTGGTCGAGATGACGAGCTTGCAGGGCATCATGGGCCGCGAGTACGCCAAACGTTCCGGCGAACCGGCGGCGGTGGCGCAGGCGATCTTCGAGCACTATCTGCCGCGCGCGGCAGGGGATCCGCTGCCGGAAAGCGGGCCGGGCATCGCGTTGGCGCTGGCGGATCGGCTGGACAGTCTGGCAGGGTTGTTTGCCGTGGGCCTGGCGCCGACGGGGTCGGCGGATCCCTACGGCTTGCGACGGGCTGCGGCCGGCGTCGTGCAAATTCTGTTGGAGCGTGGACTTCGCCTCTCCACGCGCGCGGCATTAGCGGAAGCGGCGCGTAGGCTGCCCGTGACGATGTCGCCGGAAACGCTGGATGCTGCCGTAGACTTTATCGTTGGGCGGCTCCAGGTGATGTTGCGTGAGGCGGGCCTGGCGTTCGACGTGGTCGAAGCGGCGCTGGCAGCGCGGGGCGAGAATCCCGTCCTGGCCCGCGAAGCGGCGCAACAGCTCACGGCGTGGGTCGCCAGGGAGGATTGGAGTGTGCTGCTCGACAACTACGCGCGCTGTGTGCGCATCACCCGCGATCAGCCGCGCTTCCTGCTAGACCCGATGGTGCTGTGCGAACCTGCCGAACAGGCGCTCTACAAGGCGCTATGTACCGCCGAGGCCGCCATCAGCCCTGAAAGCGACGTAGACAGTTTCCTTACGGTCTTTACGCCGCTGGTGCCGTGCATTCAGACATTTTTTGACGCCGTTCTGGTGATGGACAAGGATAACACGCTTCGTGAGGCGCGCCTGGCGCTGCTACAGCGCATCGCCGGGCTGGCGGAGGGGATCGTGGATTTGAGCAAGCTGGAGGGGTTTTAGCGGTTAGCGTTCAGCTTTCAGCAAAGACTTGGCGGCGTTCTAGCAAACGGAAAGGGCAGATCATAACTGGCTTGGGTTCGCGGTTGCCATCGCGGACAGTGCATGTGCCAATAGATACGTCTGGCGCACTTTTGCGGGTTTTCAAACATCTGCGATCCAGGTAGGTGCACTTGTTGGCGCGTTATCAAGGTGTTCCAATCGGCCTGCGCGTGGGTTGAGACTGTGTATAGTTCTAGCACTTGGCTCATAATAACCTCATACAGCGTTGTTCGGCAAGATGTAAATATTCCTCACTAATGTCAATTCCTACCGATTTGCGAAATAGTGTCCGTGCGACCAGCATTGTGGTGCCGGTGCCACAAAAGGGATCAAGGACAATGCCATTTTCGGGACACGTGGCTAGAAGGGGAATTTTGCACAGATCCTCTGGATAGGGCGCAAAATGGGTATCTCTGGCCTGGGTATCTTCCGGTAGAATATCCCACACGTCGCCGGGTTTGCTGCCGTTGGGGTTGTATTTCAGAAAGTAAAATCCTTTTTCCGCTAATTCGCGCGCTCGTCCAGAGACTTGCTGTGAATCGGAGTGTGTAGTACGTTGTTGTCCACGAATAATCATTCTGAAATCGGCGATTTCTCCCAAACGCACTTTGTTCAGCATCGTTTCCAGAGCTTCCATTGCGGCCTCTTTTTCGACTTCGGTTAACGCCGTGGAGAGCTCGATTTGTCGCTTGTAGCGGACTCCGGTGACGCCGGTGGCCGAGACCACGGCGCCATTGACGATTTTCGTTTTGCGCGGATTGGCGCGGATGGCATCAACGTTGTAATAATAATCTTTTTCTCTTTGTACGAAATGAAAGATATTTTCGTGAACATTCCGCAAACGGTCAGAGGTGTATCAGGTCCGCCTTTGACCTTGTGCCAGATCACACTGTTGCGTAGTATCCACCCTTATTCATCGGTTAACGCCAGAGCGACTCGCCAGGGCAAACCTAAAAGATGCTTGTTGTAATAAGCGTCGCCGATATTGAGCCAGAAGGAACCTTGCGGTTTGAGCACACGTTTGACTTCCACAAAGACCGACAATAGATGGTGGATGTAGTCATGGTAATCTTCTTCCATGCCGATGCCACCATTGTTGTATTGGCGCTGCCCCCAGTAGGGTGGACTGGTGATGCAACAATCAAACGTTGCTGGCGGGATGTGGCGCAGCACCGTCGCTGCGTCGCCGAGGATGAACCGCGGCGCGGTATCTAGACCCGCAACATAGGCGGTGATATCTTCTTCAAGGGTATAGGAGCCGGTAATGCTTGTTTGTTGGATATTCATTTTTACCTCAGGAAGATCAACTATAGTATATCCTGAAAGCATCGATTTAGACAATACACCAAAACTAAAATCTCTACAGTCTTTGGCTCTTTGATTATTTAGGACTTACGCAAATTTCCGTTTGTAGTGACGGCTTTAGCCGTTCTTAGCTCCTAAGAGACGCCTGAAGGCGTCACTACCAATCCTCCGCCGCTTGATTCGAGCCAGCCTTGCGTAAGTCCTGTATTTTGTTATGCATCCTTTGTCGCTTCTGCTATAATGGGCTGATGTTGTGCCGTAGAGGTG
This sequence comes from Anaerolineae bacterium, assembly GCA_035415725.1. Classification (GTDB taxonomy): domain Bacteria; phylum Chloroflexota; class Anaerolineae; order B4-G1; family SLSP01; genus DSWT01. Next base: position 8,125 of record DAOOGN010000053.1, read on the forward strand.
GGGTGTGGTCACGTTTGCTTTGGCAGTGAACCGGGTTTCCCTGGATGCGGAAGCGAATCTGAATGTGATGGTGCGGATGGCGCAGACAGCGGCGGATGGCGGTGCTGACGTTATACTTTTCCCGGAAGCAGCGCTGACCGGATTGATCAACAACGACGATCCTACGCACGATTGGCCGCTCGGGCAGCCGGTCCCCGGCCCGGCAACGGAAGTGTTCGCTGCCGTGGCACGGGCGCGCCAGGTGTGGCTCGGTTTTGGGCTACTGGAACGCGATGGCGCGCGGTTGTACGACACGGCGGTGCTGCTGTCGCCCACAGGTGAGATTGCGCTCAAGTACCGACGTATCAGTCCCGGCTGGCACGGACGGCGCGCCGATCCGGCGGTGTATGCGCACGGGATCGACATCTCCGCAGTGCAGACGCCGTGGGGAAAGGCTGCGTTTTTATTATGCGGCGATCTCTTCGACGATAATCTTGTGCAACAGGTGCGGATGCTGGAACTGGATTGGCTGCTGTTCCCTTTTGCACGCGGCTTTGACGATGGAACTTGGGATCAGGCACGGTGGGAGCACTATGAACTGCACAAATATGCTGCGCGCGTCCGCGTGACAGGTGTAACGATGCTGTTGGTGAATTATCTCTGCGGAGACGATCTGCGAGACGATGGCACGTTTGGCGGCGCATGGGTGATCTCCGGCATTGGCGAAGTTTTGGCGCAGCAGCCATTGGGACAGGACGGCCTGCTGCTGGTGACGCTGTAGCCATCTGTTGGTGATGGAATGACACTTTGATCAAGTATCTGATTTGGGACGCCGGCGGCACGCTGTTCGATACGTACCCCGCGGTGGTGGAGGCGTGCCACGCGGCGTTGAGCGGCTTCGGTAAGGAAGCCCCATCGGCGTGGGTGATGGCGCTCTGCAAGCAGACCACATCTTATGGCATTCACACCCTGGCGAATACGTTTGCCCTGGATGAGGAGACCTTTCAACAGCATTTCAAGCGCTCGTATGCGGACATCGGCGAACAGTACCAGCCGCCGTTCCCCGGCGTGAAGGAGGTCTGCCGCTACATCTGCGAGATCGGTGGGCAGAATTTCATCGTGACGCACCGTTCGCGGGCTTCATTGCAGGCACTTTTGGAAGCTCATGGGATGGCGCGCTACTTCACTGACTTCATTGCCAGGGAAGATCCATACCCGCGCAAACCTGATCCCGCCGCGATTGAAGCCCTGATTGCGCGGTATACGCTCGACCGCAGCCAGTGTCTTCTCATTGGCGACCGCGACCTGGACATCGTCGCCGGAAAGCGCGCCGGCATCCGCACATGTTTCTTCGGCAGTGAGCCGCACGATTCGCAGCCGGATTGGCACATCACGGATTATGCGACGCTCCTGCGTTGGTTGGAGGCTGAGAACGCCTGAGGCTGCATGAAGCCATCACACTCACACGTTTTTCCGGTATAATAGCCGCCATGGTATGCAACGACTTTTAGGAGGCAAAATCATTTTATGACGACATACCCAACTTTCCCGGATTTCAAGCCACTCGCTCTTGAGGACCGCGATACTTTGCACCGGCGATTGTGGCAGTATCAGCCTGAGACTTCCGAATTGACATTCATCAACTTGTTTATCTGGCGTGAGTATTACAACTTCCAATGGTCGCTGGATGGAGATTGCTTGCTCATCGTCGCCGCTTGCAAGGAGGCCCCCTTTGCGCTTCAGCCGATTGGACCAGCGCCGCGTCGCACTGCGGTACGTGACGTGCTGGACTGGCTGCGCGACGTGCGGGGCGTGACGGTGCCGTCTATGGAGCGCGCCGACCGGCGTTTAGCCGACGAGTTACAGGACTGTCATGAATTTGTGGTTGAACCGGTGCGCGCGCATTTCGATTACGTGTATCGCAGTGAAGACCTGGGGTCATTGGAGGGGCGTAAATATAGCAAGAAACGCAATCACATCAATCAATTTTTGCACACTTATGCCTATACTTACACACCGATCACGCCTTCACTGACCGCTGACTGTCTGGCGTTGGCGGAAGTGTGGTGCGAGCAGCGATTGTGCGAGGATGACATCAGCCTGCTCCATGAGTTTCGCGGCATCCGCGATGCGTTGAACCATTTCGCTCCATTGCAACTGGAGGGTGGCGCTATCCTTATTGATGGGAAAGTGCAGGCGTTCGCCTTGGGCGAGATGCTGAATGCAACCACGGCGGTCGTCCACATCGAAAAAGCGAACCCGGCATTCAAAGGTATCTATCCGCTGATCACCCAGCAGTTCTCGGCGCAGCGCTGGCAGGGCAAGGTGGCATACATCAACCGCGAGCAAGACCTGGGCGACCCCGGCCTGCGGCAGGCGAAGGAATCTTACTACCCGGATCACCTGGTGGAGAAATTCAGTGTACGTTTTGCGTCCTAGCGACTTCAGTCACTTGTCGTCACGACGCCGGATATGCGGGTGCGGAGTACATTAAAAACGTGGACTCGCGCTTACTGGATGTCTTACAACTGGTCGATGACGGGCAACGAGAGACCGCTTTATTGCGTCTGCGGTCCTATCTACAGGCGTACCCTGAGGATGCCGATGCCTGGGTGGTGCTCAGTGGATTAGCCCCGAACCGTAAGATGGCGCTATCGGCCTTGCGACGTGCGGTGCAGGTGGCACCGGAGAACAAGCTGGCGCACGATGCCTTAGCGGCTTTGGAGACACAGGTCGCTGCGCCGTCTGCACCCCCTTCCTCACCTCCGCACCTCGTTGTGGAGGAGATGACGGCGGAATTCCCCGACGTTGCGGCTGTCTCTGAGACGCCGCTGTCTGAAACGGCAGTGGCAACTTCCGTCAAACCCTCAGAGGCTGGCCCCTTTGAACCGCTCGCCGTGGACAGCGCAGAAGAAACCGCCGAGGCTGAACCCGCCCGCGAGGGGGAATTGCAGATCATACGGGATGCGCGGGCGGTTGTATGGCCGTTTGTCGCGCATGGGGAAAAACCGCGTCCTTTGGGGGCACTGCTGGACGAAAACCGGCTCACACGGCAGGATTTGTTGTGGGCCGCGAAGGAAGCACGCCATGAGGATATTCGCCAGGCATCGCAGGTGATTCTGGAGACCATGCACCGTCTGGCGGATGTAACAATGACCCCGGAGGATGCGCGTCTGATTGCCTGGCCTTTTCGACGCTTGAATCGTCCGTTAGGCCAACTGGTGGACGCGGGCACGGTGCAGGTGAAGGACTTGCGCCGCGCCGCCTGGTATGCGAAGGATGCACGACTGCGTGAAGCCGCGCGCATGATGTTGCCGATTGCCTTGGAGCGGCGTGAGGCGGTGCGACGCAAACGCGCCGCCCAGAAAGAGCAGCAGCAGACGCCGTCTGAGGCAACGCCCCAGAACACGTCGGTGCGGCCGCCGGCGTCTGCCGCACCCGGCGGAAAGGCAGCGCAACCCGAGCACGCCCGCCCGCAAGTCCGCACTCCCGAAAATTCCACCGGCCGGGTTAACGCTGTTTCGGATGAGCATCTGTCGCACCCCATGGTGGTGATCCAGGGGGCCGATTACCTGGTCAATGAAGTACAGCGCCGTTACCGCCAGAGCGCTTTGGTCGCCGCGCTCATCATGCTTTTGATGCTGGCCGGATTGTTTGTCGTGGTGGCTATCATGGTGACAGCGTTTGTCCACCACGAGGCTCCCGCCGTGTGGCTCTGGCCGCTGCTGATGGTGTTGTTCTTGCCACTCTTTGGGTTGAGCGATCGCTTTGTGGAATTGTGGCAGGAAGGGCAGAACTTCCGCCGGGGACAGCTTGGGGAGAGCCAGGTCGCCCGCCAATTGCGGCAGGGTCTCGGCGGCGATTGGACGTTGTTTCGCAACGTGAAACTGCCGGGCAGCAACGTGGACATCGATATGGTGTTGTTGGGGCCGCCGGGTGTTTTTGCCTTGGAAGTGAAAGCGTATACAGGCCATTATCGCTACGCCAGACAATACTTCTATCGGCGCGCGATGATGGGCTGGCGCCGGATGCAACATAATCCCGGCAAACAGGCGCGGGCTGCCGCAAAATTGTTGCACGACTATATCACGGATACGTTGAACGACGATGTATGGGTCGAGCCACGCCTGGTGTGGGGTGGACCGGGCCAATTGACATTACAAGAGCCTGAAGTCTACGTCTGGTTCCTCGAAAAACTGGATCAGGAAACCGAGCGCCTGCGCGCACTGCCTCCAAAGCTATCGACTGAAAAACGCGCCGCCCTCTCCGGCCTGTTGCGCGGCCTGTGCAGCACCTTGAGATAAAGCGAATCGGCGAATGGAAGAATCGGCGAATGAAAGAATGAGGTGAGAGATGGAGTATGCGGACTGGGAGAAAACTGTTCACGATAGGATTAAAAAGGAATCTATCTGACAATTTTTCGGGTATCGCAAGGCGTTGTTTGCCTATGAGCTTGTATGGCAAGACTGTGATAGTTTGACTCTCGATGCGCGTGGGAAAGCCATCGCCGAGCCATTGATCCGCAGCGCAGGCTCTATTTGCGCTAATCTGGAAGAAGGACATGGGCGAGGATATGGCAAACAGCGTGATTGGTTCTTCAGAGTTGCCATTGGTTCAGCGCGAGAAAGTAAGGGGTGGTATTGGCGTGCTAAACATTCGCTGGCAAAGGATGTTCTGGATCAGCGATTGGCTTTATTCGATGAAGTGCTTGCGCTCCTCGTCACCGAACTCCAACGCTAACAGTCCCACTGACACTTCATTCGCTGATTCTCTCTTCACTGATTCTCCGTATCGCCGCCTCGACAAATCCCCGGAAGAGCGGATGAGGGCGTTGCAGGCGTGTTTTGAACTCTGGATGGAACTGACAACCCAACATCCACGGGTGATCGCGCAATTCGGCGATTTCCACCAGTCGGTTATCGGGCGACAGGCCGCTGAAGACCATCCCCGCCTGGCCCAGAATCTCGCGGTAAGCGTTGTTGAATTCAAAGCGATGGCGGTGCCGTTCGTAAACCTCATCGACGCCATACGCGGCGTGCGCTTTGGTCCCCGGCTGCAATTCGCACGGATACCGTCCTAGCCGCATCGTGCCGCCCATATCCAGCAGATCCTCCTGATTCGGCATCAGGGCGATGACGGGATGCTGCGTTTTGTGCTCGAACTCCGTGCTGTTCACATCGTTGGTTTGGAGCACATGACGGGCAAGCTCAATGCACATCACCTGCATCCCCAGACACAATCCCAGGTACGGAATCTGATGCTCACGGGCGATTTTCGCCGCCAGAATCTTCCCCTCGACGCCCCGCGATCCAAATCCACCGGGCACCACAATCCCATCAGCTTGCAGAAGCCGTTCGATATTTTCGCCGTGTTCCAACGTCTCGCTGTGAATCCAGTCAATGTCCACCGCATAGCCGTGATACAGCCCGGCGTGGATCAGCGCCTCACGGACACTGATATAGGCGTCGTGGAGTTCGACATACTTGCCCACCAGAGCGATGCGTACCGCCGGTTTCTCGCGTTTAAGGCGCGCGATAGCGTCCTGCCAGTCGCGTAAATCCGGCGGCTGCGCCTTGTCGTGCAGGTGCAGCATATTGACAACGAGGTCGCCCAGGCCGGCTTCTTCCAGCAGTAGTGGAATCTCGTAAATGCTCTCGACCGTCATCAAAGGAATGACGGCCTCGCGCTCGACGTCGCAGAAGAGCGCGACTTTGGCGCGGGTGTTGCCATCGATAGGGAAGTCTGCCCGCAACGCAATGATGTCCGGCTGGATGCCCATCCCACGCAGTTCGCGGACGCTGTGCTGGGTGGGCTTGGTCTTCAACTCCCCGCTGGCGCTGAGGTAGGGGAGCAACGTCACATGGACGTAGAGCACGTTGTCACGGCCCACATCTTTGCGCATCTGGCGGATGGCTTCCAGATACGGTTGACCTTCGATGTCGCCCACCGTGCCGCCGATTTCCACCAGCGCCACGTCGGCCTTCAGCTCCTGCGCTGCACGGACGATGCGCCGTTTGATCTCATTGGTGACGTGCGGCACAACCTGAATCGTGCCGCCCAAAAAGTCGCCACGCCGCTCGCGCGCGATGACTTCGCTGTAGACCTGCCCGGTGGTGACGTTGTTGAGCTTGCCCAGATTATCGTCGATGAAGCGCTCGTAGTGCCCCAGGTCGAGGTCGGTTTCCGCGCCGTCTTCGGTGACGAAAACCTCGCCATGCTGATAGGGGGCCATCGTGCCGGGATCAACGTTCAGATAAGGATCCAATTTTTGGATGGAGACGTTCAGCCCCCGGGCTTTGAGGATACGGCCCAAAGATGCGGCCATGATGCCCTTCCCGAGAGAACTGACTACACCACCGGTCACAAAGATGTATTTTGTAGCCATACTCACCTCCTCACGGGATTTCTATTGTACAGGGTTTTGCGGAAATGCCAACTGCGCGCTTTAAGTCAGATAGTCAGATAGTCAGATGGGCGAAGATTTGGTAGGTGTGGCGTTTATCAGTCGGACCGATCAGTTGTTTTGGTTTTTCGGTGAGGTGGATTATACTATCCGACTAACGACTAACGACTATCCGACCAACGACTATCCGACTGCTTGAGAGGTAAGACGATGGAGATTCTGGGCATTGACATTGGTGGATCGGGCATCAAGGGCGCACCGGTTGAGACCGGCACAGGTACATTTTTGGCCGAGCGTCACCGAATTCCGACGCCGGAGGGGGCCAAACCCGACGAGGTGGCAAAAGTTGTCAGGAAGCTGACGAAGCATTTCGCGTGGGAAGGGGCGATTGGCTGCTGTTTCCCGGCGTCGATTCAACATGGCGTCGCGCGCACGGCGGCTAACGTGGATAAAAGCTGGATCGGAACGAACGTCGAACACCTTTTGGCCGCCGCCACGGGCTGTCCGGTGCGGGTGCTCAACGATGCGGACGCTGCCGGGCTGGCCGAGATGCGCTTCGGCGCGGGGAAGGGGGTCAGCGGCCTGGTGCTGATTGTCACGATTGGCACGGGGCTGGGCACGGCGCTTTTCATCGATGGCGTGCTCGTCCCCAATACCGAGTTGGGTCATATCGAGATGAACGGCAAGGACGCCGAGTTGCAGGCCTCCGATGCCGCTCGCAAGCGCGAGGATTTGTCGTGGGCGACGTGGGGCAAGCGCTTCGACCAGTATTTGCGCACGATGAAGGCGTTGCTCTGGCCTGATTTGATCATTCTCGGCGGTGGCACCAGCAAGAAACTGGATAAATTCGCGCGCTACCTCACCGTGGATACGCCCATCGTCCCGGCGGCAACGCTGAATGATGCCGGCATCATCGGCGCGGCGCTGGCGGCGGAAATGCTCTAATTCTTATGAAATTCATATTGCGCAGGTCGAAAACTTGGCTAGCAAGGGTGGTAAATATGATAGAAGCTGCGACAGTGGAGAGCGCCACGTTAGGCGGGGGATGCTTTTGGTGTTTGGAGGCCGTTTTCGACCAACTTCAGGGCGTGCTGCGCGTCGAATCCGGCTACGCCGGCGGGATGGTCCCGCATCCGACGTACGAGCAGGTCTGCGCCGGTACAACCGGGCACGCGGAGGTCGTGCAGATTACCTTCGATCCGCGCGCGATCACGTTTCGAGAACTTCTGGAAGTTTTCTTCGACATCCACGATCCAACGACGTTGAACCGGCAAGGAGGCGATGTAGGGACGCAGTATCGCTCGGCGATCTTCTATCACTCCGACGCGCAGAAGGCGACGGCGGAGGCGCTGATTGCGGAACTGGAAGCCGCGCATGTGTGGCAATCGCCGATTGTCACCGAAGTGATACCCTTTGAGGCATTCTATGAAGCGGAAGACTATCATCAGGAGTATTACCGACATAATCAGCAACAGCCGTATTGTCGCGCCGTCATCGCGCCTAAGCTGGCGAAGTTTGAGCAGTATTACGTCACCCGGTTGAGAATGGTATAGGGAGGGGGTATGGGTGAGAAGATAGTAAAGAGCGACGCGGAATGGCAGGCGGTTCTCACGCCGGAGCAGTACCGCGTGATGCGCCAGAAGGGCACGGAACGCGCGTTCACCGGCAAGTACTACGCCTATAAAGAAGATGGCGTTTACCGCTGCGGCGCGTGCGGGCAGGAGCTATTCGACTCGCAGACCAAGTTCGATTCCGGCACAGGCTGGCCGAGTTTCTACGCGCCATTAGCGCCTGATCGGGTGGATAAAACGAACGACTACAGCCACTTTATGCTACGCACCGAAGTCACGTGCAGCCGTTGTGGCGCGCACCTGGGTCATGTCTTCGAAGACGGCCCCGCGCCGACCGGCCTGCGCTATTGCCTCAACTCCATCTCGCTCGACTTTCAGCCCCGTAAAGAACCTTTGTCAGAGCAGGAGGGCTAACCGGACTGCCGGCAACACAACAGATTTCACAGGACAAAAATGCCCGACACATTACGTGTCGGGCATTTTTGTTGCCGGGGCGTTGCAAAACGGTCAGAAGTTCCGCAAAACCAGCGGCAGGAAGATACTATATGCGCTACTCTTTACCTTGATGATTTGCTGCGTGCTTACCCCACCTGGTGTGCAGTTATTACGAGTCGTCAGTTGCACCGTCTTCTCGCCGATGGTGGCATAGGTGTGCGTCATCGGTGTTGTGACAACGACCGCCGTTTGTCCATCGCCGAAGCTCCAGTCGTAAGTGATCGGCGCGGTCGCGTTCGCCGGTGAATACGTCGCGGTGAAGGTGACCGGTGTGTTGACCAGGATTGTCGCCGGCTGGTAGGTGAAGCTGATGGCCGTGAGTGGTATGCAAGCCGGGGTCACAGTGATGGTAGATGTCGCTACATCGCTGTAGCCTAGCGCGTCGGTAACAACCAGTGTGATGGTGAACTCGCCGGCCGTGTTGTACTGGTAGGTGGAATTCTGCGCCGCACTTGTTCCGCCATCGCCGAAGTCCCACGCCCACGTCACGATGGGCGGCACATTGGTCGTGCTGGTGTCCGTGAAGTAGACGGTTGTGCCCGCGACGACGCTGGCTGCGCTTTGCACAAAATCGGCGATCAGCGTCGGCGGCGTGACCGTGACCGCGCCGATGGCCGTCGCCGTGTAGCCGCACGTATCGGTGATGGTCAGGCGCACGGTGAAGATGCCGTCGGTGGTGTAGGTGTGCGCGACGTCGGCTCCGCTGGCGCTATGCCCGTCGCCGAAATCCCAGGCCCACGCCGCGACCGCCGGCCCGTTGGTGGTGGAGGTATCGGTGAAGCGCAGGGTCGTGCTGACGACGGCACGGTTGGCGCTCTGCTCAAAGCTGGCGACGAGGGTGGGCGCGAGCACGTCGACGCTGACCGGCGCGCCCACGGCGCTGCTCACACCCTGGTCGCTATCGACGACGCGGTAATCGCTGTTGACAACCATACCCTGGCAGGGCAATGTGGCCTGGAACATCTCTGTGGCGACGCCACCATTCGGCGCGAGGCTGTCGATGGTCCACCAGACCCAGGGGAGGGTGACGGTGCCGCCGCTGACGTTCTCCAGCCCTGCCGGGAGGGTGTCGCTGAGAATGATGCCCGTGCCGATGCTGTTGCCGCTGTTCGTGACCGTCAGCGTGTAGGTGATGGGCGCTCCGGCGATGGCCTTGCTCTCGTAAGCCTTGCTCACCTCGAAGTACGGCAGGTCGATCATCACGTCGACGGAGCTGGCGTTGTTGTCGATGTAGGGTTCCTTATCCACGTCGGGGTGGGTGCTGGCGATTGTGCTCCGGTTGGTGAAGGTATCCAGTCCTGTGGCGGTGTACGGAATACGGGCAGTTAAGTAGATTTCGTTCCATGCACTGGCCTTGAGTGGATCGAATAGCCATACCTGGACCCCGCCAGCCTGAGCATCAGGGGGACGATTACACCACTCGGTGCCATTACAGTAGCGCAGTTTTGCGGCGATATAGGTAAAGCCCGCCGGCAGGATGTCGGTGAGCCGCGCGCCGCCCTCCATACTCCACCACCATTCGTTCCCCCGGCGGTCGTTGCCGAAGGTCAGGCTGAAGGTGATCAGTTCGCCGGGCAAGAGTGCGCCATCCACCAGGTTTTTCTTGACCCACAGATCGGGGCCGGTCGTGAGCACGACGGAGTCCATATTGTCGTCGGGGTTGACGTCGTCCTCAACCAGCATCACTTTCGCCGTGTTGGTGAAGATCAGGCCGAAGGGCAGTGGCGCGGTGTCGGTGATCAGCCCAAAGTTGAAGTTCGCCGCCCACCCCGGTTCCAGCAGTTCCAGGGTCATGGTGAAATGATCGCCGAAGTCACGCCATTCCCACCAGCGCCCAAAACCACCGCCGATACCGCCGTCCATCCGCATCCCCGCCGGGTAGGTGTCCGTGACTGTTACCCTATTGACGGTCGCGTCGCCCACATTTTCGACGCTGAGGTTGTACGACGCGCGGCGGGTGTTCTCGCCCCAGTCATCCCATTGGCCCTCCTTGCGCACGCGCAGGTTCGGGCCGGCGGGGTTGAGCGTTTCCGTCCATGTGCTGACGTTGTCGTCGCAGGTATCCTCACCGGGCAGACAGGTGACCTCGGCGGTGTTGACCAGCACTGTACCAGGCAGTGCGGCGGCCTCCACATTCAGCACCACCTCGAAGTTGTCGTTGTAGCCGTTATCCAGCCCTGTGAACTCCCATACCACGTAACCATCGCCGACTTCGGCGGGCGCGAATGCGTATTGGCCGTATTCATCCCGATGCCACGCGCTGTCGAAAGTGGTGCTGACTGGCAGTGTGTCGGTGATGCGGAAGGCGCCGACGGGGATGTTGCCGTTGTTGCGGATGTCGATCCAGTAATGCAGTTCACCGCCGGGCACAAGCTGTCCATTTCCCCAGTACTTGTTGAGGAACAGGTTAGGATGCGGATTGTTGACGCTGCCCCTCCACTCGCTTTCGTTGTCGTCGGGGCTGAGATCATTGGCAGCGTAGATGATGACATGGTTCCAGAGTTCCAGGCCGGGCCAGGCTGCCTCATCCACGTGCGCGCGGACATAGACGGCTTCGCAGCGCCACCCCATAAGGCTGGGTTTGGCTATGACCAGTTCTTGCGCGCTGCTGCCGACTTCGTACCAGCCGGGGCTATCGCTCCACCAGGTTTGCACCGTCATAGAAAGGTGCAGTGTATCGGTGAGCGTCACGGCGCTGCTGGCCGTGCCGCCGTTGTTGCAGGGATTGAGTTGGAAGACGACATCGTAACCCGCGGCGGGGTCGCCGGTCCATGCCCATTTGCCGATGTTGAGCTGTGTGTCGTTGGGCTGCACATCGCCGCTCCATTCGGACCATTTCTCCGAAGGATCGCCCTGGTCGTAGGGATTGCTGGTGGCAATCTGCACGGTATTGGTGACGCGCTCGCCGGCTGTGGCTGTGACTTCGGCGAAGACGTAAAAGTGAATCCAATCGCCCGGTTCGACCGTGCCCAGATCCAGCACGACTTGATCGCCGCCGCCGGTGTGGGGAAAGCTGGAAGTGTCGGTGATATACGTCATCCCTTGCAGTGTGTCGGTGATGACGACGTTCTCCGCGTCGGCGTCACCCTCGTTGCGATACTGCACGTAGAAGACGGCGTTGCCGCCCTCGCCGAGGTTGCCGCCGTCCAGCCACTTCTCTACGCGGAGATGGGGTGCGGGTTCGTAAACCACGTTGGCAACCTGGTCGTGATCCGGCTCATAGTACCACAGCCAGACGTTCTGTCCGGGCTGTAAATCCCAGCCCATCGCCCCAAAGTCACAGACCGCGCTGCCGCCATCTGGGTCGAGCGTAAACCTGGTTCCTGGTCCGTTTTCGACATTACAATCAACGTCGAGCATTTCGGAGAACCAGTCCACTTGCAATGTAATGGTGACGAGATCGTTGTTGGCATCCACCTCACCGTTGATCTCGCCGATTTGCACGTCGCTGGCGTAGACGCCGTCAAGGACGCCGTGAACCCAGTCACCGGGCGCGATGTCCGGACGCTCAGGCGACCAGGGATTGTCGAGATTGGTGGAAAAGCCGGTCTGACCAATTCCCCACCAGGGGATGATGCCGGTGGTCAATGCGGCAGTCGCTTTGATGTCACCCAGATCATTGGTGACGGTGAGCCAGAGAGTGTGACCTGCTTCGTAATTGCCCTCGATCCAGTCGTGAGCGTAGTTGATGATGAGGGTCAGGTCCGGGTTGACTAGCCGGTGATGGAATCCGACCTGGGCATAGCCAATATCGGCCCAGTAGCCGACGTCGCCTTGCGCACCGCGCGGGATGTCAGGATAAGAGGCGCTGTAATGTCCCTGGTCATCCGTTTCTACCCGTTGTGTGGGGAAGCCCCACAAATCGACCTGTACCGTCGCGTGATCCAGCGCGCCAATCTGCCCCCACACGGTGTCGGCGTTCGAGTCAATTTGCCCGGTGAAGGGGTCCGGGATAACGACGTGCACCGGATGCGCTCCCGCGCCGGCCGTGACGGTGACGATGTCGCCGGGATCAAAGGTGTCGGGGAAGTTGTTCTCGTTCCAACAGGTATCCCAGAAGGTCATCTCGGCCAACGCCGTGGTCACGGTAATCGGGGCTTGCGGGACGCAGCCCCACACGCGGGTGCGGTACACGTCGAAGTCCACCCACTGCACTTCGCCGCCGCTGAAGGCGACGTCTTCCGCCACATTATCGGCCGGATTGGTATCGTCGTCCGGTAAGGTGATTTCGACCATGTTGGTGAACCAACGCACCGGCACGCCGGGTTCGTCCAGATTGGCGTTGAATTCGATCTGGCCGTACTCGCCTGGATAGAGTTCCGAGAAGCGCCAGGCCAGCATGTCGCTGTCAAGCGATTCTGAAATCAGACGGCTCTGATCGAAGTTCAAATTCCACCAGCCATCCCAGGCCGTGTCGGCCGGCAGTGTGTCGGTGATCCAGACGTTGGAGAGGGTCGCGTCGCCCAGGTTGTAGAAGTGGATGCGGTAGCCCAACTGCCCGTCGCCGTTCCACCAGTGCTCTTTGGTCACGCGCAGGTTGGGACCATGGTCGAAGACTTGCTGGGTGACGCAGTAGGTATTGTTGTTAGGATCGTTCTCCTGTTCGTCACCGTCGACGGTGATGCAGTTGGTGAGGACGGTCCCTGGTGTAACGTCGGCGTCGATGTCCACACTGAAGTCGAGGCCAAAGCCGTCGGATACGGCTAAATCGCCGCTGTGCCAGGCGATGGTATTGCCGGTGACCACATCGGGTGGGAAACTCCATCCCTCGTTCCGCCACGCGCTGCCGGATTGGTAAGTGGTGCTGGTGGGCAGTGTGTCGGTCAGCCAGACGTTGTGCATCGGCATGTTGCCGCTGTTCCAGTGGTTGATTCCATACCGCGCCCACCCGCCGGGCACAAGGATGCTGCCCAAGCCCCATTTATCGGCGTTGAGATCGTAGCGCGGGGTGCTCGTGCGGGCGTCTTCATTGGTGCGCTCGTTGTTGTCGGGCTGTGCGTCATCGGGCGTGGTCACGATGACATAGTTGCTTAACTGCATCTCTTCCGGCGCATTGGGATCGAGCAGCAGTCGCAGGTCGATATGCTCACACCAACTGCCCGGCAGGCCCGGCGCATAGAGTGCGAACTGCCCGCCCGTCGTGCTGACCTCGGTCCACAGCGCATGATTCCACCAATCGTCGGTGCTCCAACCGACCACCGTTGTCGAAACGGGCAGTGTGTCGGTCAGCCAGACTGGGCCAAAATCCGCCCCATAGTCGCTGCACCAGCGAATGGTGTACACAAACTCCTGACCTGGAGTAGGATCGCCGGGACTGGGCCATTTATCGACGTTGATGCCCACGTCGCTGTCTTGCACGTTGACCGGACCGGCGCAGGATGTGTCGTCGCCGGGGTTGGTGTCACCGGGGGTACTTGTCGAAATCGCGGCGCAGTTTTCACCGAGAGCGCCCTCGCCGGTCGGCATGGCGGCGTCGACGTCCAGTGTGACGAAAAAGACGGCCCAGTTATCGCCGTTGCCGGGGACAGGCAGATTGCCCACCTGCCAGGTGATGACGCCGTTCGCGCCTATCTCGTGCGTCAGGCCGCTCGTATCGTCGACGTAGGTGGTCGAGACGGGCAGTGTGTCCGTGATGACGACGCCGGTCGCTGCTGCGTCACCGTCATTCCAGTAGCTGAGGCGGTACACGAGTTTGCCGCCGGGTCGGGCGAAGCCGCTGACGTGCTCCTTCGACACACCGACTTGCGGCGCGGCGGCCACAGCAGCGGGCCAATCTATCGGCGCTGTTGAAACGGCGCCGAGCGCCTCGGTCGAAGCCGTGATGAGCAAGAAGATGATCAACAAGGCGCTGCTCAATCCAAGAACAAGTGGGAAAAACAACTGCTGACGTTTCATATTGCCCCTCCTTTGTTAGGCATGGCTTTTGCATCAAAACACCCATGGACTGTCAAAGTCCGCTTGCTTGGACAGATATAAAGGTCGGCCGGCATGTTGCGGGCGGCCGACGAGGGGATGAGCGGAACCCTATCCGTTGACGGTTATGAACGATTTTACACTTTGAGAACTGGGACGATATCTAATGAAGTGAGGTAACCCATGATGGGCCGTTGGTGTAATTTCTACTGTTGGATCCTCTCTTGGGTTGGAATTTAGAGATCAGGACTTACGCAAGCCTGGCTCGAATCAAGTGGCGGAGAATTTGTAGTGACGCCTTCAGGCGTCTCTTAGGAGCTAAGAACGGCTAAAGCCGTCACTACAAACGGAAATTTGCGTAAGTCCTAGAGATGTCTCCATTGTAGTCCAAATTGTGCCAGAATGCAATACCCGATTTGAAGGCATGTTATATAATGGGATTGGTGACTAAGATTTTTTCTTTTGACTTTCGACCTTTGGCTATCCGACTAACGGCTACTTGACTATCGCAGGAGAAAGCTATGCTAAAACTATCGTTTACGACCTTAGGTTGTCCCCGCTGGACGCTGCGCCAGATTGCGGAAAATGCTGCCACGATGGGCTACGATGCCGTGGATTTTCGCGGTTTGCAGGATGCGCTGGACATCACGACGACGGCGGAATTCACCACCGACCTCGCGGCGACGAAGCGCCTGTTCGCCGGCCTCGGCGTCGCCATTTCCGGCATTGCCACGTCGGCGCGCTACGCCACCGTCGATCCCGTCGAGCGCGAGAAACAGTTCGACGAGACCCGGCGCAACATGGAACTCGCCGCCAAACTCGATGCCCACGTCCTGCGCGTCTACGGCGGGCGTGTACCTGACGGCTACACGGTCGATTCGATCCTGCCGGCGCTGGTGGAGAACCTGCGCATCATCGGCGACGAGGCGGAGGCCTTCGGCGTGACGCTCGCGCTGGAAACGCACGACGACTGGACCGACTCGGCGGTCTTTGCGCGGTTGATGCGGACCGTAAACCATCCCCGTGTGCGCGTGCTGTGGGACTTGCACCATCCCTTCCGCACCCACGGTGAACCGCCGGACGTGACTTACGCCAACCTCGCGCCGTTCACCGTGAGCATTCACGTCAAAGACTCCGTCCCCACCGCCGACGGACATCATCAATATGTCCTGTTGGGTGAAGGCGATGTGCCCGTCAAGCGGATGCTCGATCTGCTCGTGGCGGGCGGCTACGACGGCTACGCCATCCTCGAATGGGAAAAGCGCTGGATTCCCACCTTGCCCGAGCCGGAAATCGCCTTTCCGCAGTACGTCGCCAAAATGCGCGCGTGGCTGGAATAGTCGGATAGTCCTTAGTCGTATAGTCAATGGCCAATTCGCTGATTCTTCTATTCGCCGATTCGCTTATGGTAACTATTCAGCCGTCCTTGCCAGGTGGCGAATGGGACTTTGGGGAGGGCACATAATAAGTTACCCCTTCGGCAGGTGATGACCCTCTTATCCCCCAACCCCCTTCTCCCCCGCAAGCGGGGAAGAAGGGAGCAAGGTGGGGGTGTGGCGGGCGGCGAAGCCGCCCGCCACACCCCCTCCCAAAATCCCCCTTCCTGGAGGGAAGGGGGGCAGGGGGGATGGGCTTATAAAGACTATCGGGTTGATCGTGAACCCTATCGCCGGGATGGGCGGGAGTGTGGGCCTCAAGGGTACCGATGGCGGGACGTCTTTTTTGCCGCTGTAACTGCCGGAACGCTGGAGAAATGGAGTAAAATGCGCGAGGAGATTCGGGAGCACGTATGACCCATGCCTTCCGTATTGGTATAGCGATAGACCCTAACGATCCCTATTGGGTGCAGGTCAGAGAGGCCGCTTATGCCAAGGCGCAGAACCTCTCTATCGATCTCATTTCCCTTAATCTCGTCGATTCTCCAGCAGTGCTTTCTGAAGAAGAACAGATGGCCTTGTTGGAGGAGCTGCTGGCTCTGGAGTTGGATGCGCTCATCGCCTGGGCGTTGCCAGAAGACCTGACTGACCGCATTCCTCAGCTTGGTATGCCCCTCGTCTTGTTGAGCGAGACGGAGATTCGTCACCCGCTTCTTACTTCGCCTTTGGGCCTGCACGATATTGTGCAGATGGGCGGTCTTTATCTTGCCGAGAAGCTGGCCGGGTGCGGGCATGGGCGTGTGTTGGCCATCGGCATGCCGGAACAGGCCGGCCGGCAGGCCAGGAGCATGCCCTGGATTGCGGGCGTCCGCGATGCATTTCGAGATCATCCTGAGGTGATTGTCGAGCATATCCCCTGTCCGTGGCATTATGAATACGAGCAGGCCTACAGGCAGATCCACAAAATGATGCCCCAGCTCGAAGGAGCCGTTGCGGCCATCTTGGGCCTATCGGATGCTTTGGCCCTGGCCGGGCGAGATGCAGGTAACGCCCTGGGACTGCTTGACCGGAACGCCCCGGTTGTAGGCATCGGCGCATCCCCTGCGGCCCTGGCAGCGATTGCCGGCGGCGAGATGATCGCGACGGTGGAAATCCGCGCCGATGAATTGGGTAAGCAAGCTGTCGAACTGGCCTGCCGGGCGGCTCAAGGCCAGGCTTTGCCTTCATCTTTCAAATACGAGGCCAGACTCGTTACAGCTCAAAACGTAGCCGAAGTGTTGGCCCAAAAACTAACTGCCATTGCCAATTTGTACAGCAACATGATGCATTCCAAACGCCAGCAACAGCAGCAACTGTTGCGACAGTTGGAAACCAGCCTGGAAATCAGCCGCCGGGTGGGGTCAATTCTGACTTACCGGCAGCTATCGCACGAAATCGCCAATCTGATTCGCGCCAACTACGGCTACGACCGCGTCCAAATTTTCCGCTGGCTGGAGCAGGAACAGCTCCTGGTGTTGGATCAGCCCGACCAGGGCGGGATGAGCATCCCGCTGGCCGGGTCCGGCGTTTTGGGACAGGTGTTGATGCGCAACGAACCGATTTTTATCCCGGATACTCATCACAGCCCACGCTTCCCTCCCGATGCTCATTGGCCGGATACGCGCGCGCGGGTCGTTCTGCCCATTCGCCTGGGCGGCCAGGTCTGGGGATTGCTGGACTTGCACAGTCACCGGTCTGCCGTGCGTACCCGCCAGGAGTTGGTGGGGTTGCAGTCCCTGGCCGATCAGTTGGGCACGGCGATAAGCAATGCCACACTGTACGATGAAGCCCTGCAGGCGCGTGTGGCTGCCGAGAAAGCCGACCAGCTCAAGACGCGATTGTTGGCTAACGTGAGCCACGAACTGCGCGCGCCGCTCAACACGATTTTGGGCTTTGCCAGCGCCGCGCTGACTCCCTCGGCGTGCGCCGAAGAGGCGCTTCCCGCGGATTTATCGCACGATCTCCAACACATCTATCGAAGCGCCGAGCACTTGCTACGCCTGATCAACGATCTGCTGGATCTGTCGCGGGCCGAGATCGACGAGCTCGATCTGCATCTGGAGTTTGTTGAGCCTCGATCATTTTTGGAAGAAGTGTTTCACAGCATTGCCGGTACGGCCACCTCTCAAAGTGACGTCGTATGGTCTCTGCAACTTCCTGCACGCTTGCCCATCATCCAGGGTGACCCGGTTCGACTGCGGCAGATCTTCCTCAACCTGTTGAGCAACTCTCAAAAGTTCACCGAGCAAGGTCAGATCATCCTGGGGGCGGAAGTGTTGCCTCCCCACCTCCACCTATGGGTGCAGGATACGGGCATCGGCATTCCGGCCGATTGGCAACAACGTATCTTCGAGCCATTCGTCACGGCGGAGCATATTCACCGCCGGATGGAGGGGATCGGATTGGGACTGTCGATTGCCCAGCGATTGGTGGCGTTGCACCGGGGGACGATGACGTTGGAGAGTCAGCCGGGGCAGGGAAGCACGTTCCACATTTATCTCCCGTTGCCGAGTCTGGAGCAGCAGCCGACGACGTCCTCGCCGGCCGAGGTCGAACCGGTATTGTTGCTGATTTCGGCGCAAGGCCAACCGGCAGCGGAGATCGTGACGTTTAGCCAGCGGCAGGGATTGGAGATACGCCGGGTGCAGGCGGGAGAAGCGGGTGAGGCGGCGTTGGCGCAACTGCACCCCTCTGTGCTGGCCTGGGACCTGACCAACGCTAACCCTGCAGACTGGGGCATCATCCAACAACTGCGCCGGCATCCACACTTGTGCCAGGCACCTTTCGTCCTCTATGGGCAGACGCAAAGCGGCGAGCCGGCCCTGACGCTGGGGATGACCAACGTCATCACCAAGCCGGTGAGTGGGGAAACATTGCTCGAGGCTATCAACGCTTTGTGTGCCTCGGCCTTCACTGGCCCGATTCTCATCGTCGATGATGACCCTCAGGCCCGCACTCTTTACCGGAATATTGTGGAGAAAGCGTTACCCAACTCTCCAATTCGCACTGCCGAAAACGGCGTCGCTGCCCTGGTGTCCATGGCCGAAGAGGTTCCCTGCCTGATGCTCCTGGACTTGATGATGCCGGAGATGGATGGGTTCGAAGTATTGGAGCGGATGCGCGCTGCTCAGGAGACCCGGCGAGTTCCGGTTCTAGTCCTCAGTGGACGGATGCTCACGCTCGAAGACATCAAACGACTGGAAAAGCACGCGCTGGTGACGGTGCAAAGCAAGGACATTCTTTCTGAGGGGGAGACTGTCGAGGCGGTCAAGCGCTGCCTCGCCGGCGACGATGCGCTTCCTCCCTACACAAGCGCGCTGGTGAAGCGTATCCTTGCCTATTTCCACCAAAACTACGATCGCCCGATCTTGCGCCGGGAGGTGGCGCAAGCAGTGGGGGTGAGTGAGAATCATCTTACACGCATCTTTGGCCGGGAATTGGGGCTTTCGCCCTGGGACTATCTGAACCGGTATCGCATCAAACAGGCCAAGGAATTGCTACTGCGCACAAGCGATAGCATCACGGCGGTAGCACTCCGGGTAGGATTCGACGATCCGGCCTATTTCAGCCGGGTGTTTCGCAAACAAGTGGGGATATCGCCCAGCGCATTTCGCCAACAAGCGCCCTAGGTTCTGTGGTGCTGCCCTTTTTGTCCAAGAGGTCGGTGTTATTCTCCAATCATCCGACCTCTTTTTTTACTATAATGAATGTATTGTACAAGGGAGACGCCAGACGTGATGTGATTCCCACCCACTATCCCCTTTGGTCCTTCTCCAGATGGCGTCTATTCAGGCCGGGACCCCTGGCAAAAGTTTTTTGTGTTCGCCACCTTTGCCGGGATGGCGGAAGGGAGGTGATTGAATTACTGATGCTCGTTGCTGTTTCCCGATAGTCAATCGTTCGTCTGGTGGGTTTTCTTACCTTACCTTCTTACCTTACCTTCTTACCTTACCTTCTTACCTTACCTTCTTACCTTACCTTC
>DAOOGN010000053.1:27982-29396 GCA_035415725.1 Anaerolineae bacterium
TTACCTTACCGATGGAAAGATTCACTACCAAAGCCTGTCCATAGTTTATGATCATAAGGAGGATTGACATGAAAGACAAATACAGCCGGCGGGATTTTTTGCGCGTCAGTGCTGTGGCAGCCGCAGGCGGGTTCCTTGTGGGATGTGGTGTTGGCCCCACGCCTGAATCGACTGTGGCAGCCCCTACGGCGACAACTGAGGTGACAACCAGGGTGCCGACCAAACTCGCGGGGATTGGTGAAGGAGTTAAGATCGTCTTCTTCCCTGGCGGGCCTCCGGGTTGTCCCTTTGGCACAGTGGTCTACAATGGAGCCGTAGCGGCGGCGGCAGATACAGGTGCTGAGGTCGCCTATATGTTCTCGGATTGGAATACTGAAAAGATGATCACCCAGTTCAAAGAGGCTATGGCCACTAATCCCGATGGCATTGCCGTCATGGGGCATCCTGGAGAGGATGCCTTTGAAGGGCCGATCGAAGAGGCTTTTAGTAAGGGGATCATTGTCACCAGCCAAAACACAACTTTGCCCCGCATCGAGGCCAAGTTCAAGGGGATGGGTTTTGGCTATGTGGGTCAGGAATTGTATGAGTCTGGCTATTTGCTGGGACAGGAAGCCGTCAAACGGGCGAATCTCGGCGCCGGCGACCAGGCGATGGTGTGGGGGCTTCTCTCCCAACCAACCCGCGGTCTACGGACTAAGGGCGTTATCGATGCGCTGGAAGCGGCAGGCATGAAGGTCGATTACCTGGAGATTGATGATGCCACCAACGCCGACCCCGCCGCGGGGACCGCGATATTCACCGGTTACGTGTCGGCCAATCCCAACGTCAAGTTGGTGTGCACCGATCACGGCGGGCTGACTTCCACCCTGGAGACGTACCTGACGGCGGCGGACAAAGGGCCGGATGACATCTACGGTATCGGCTTTGACCTCTCCTCCGCGACGGTGGAGGCCATCAGAGGCGGGTGGACCGACCTGGTGCTCGACCAACAGCCTTTCTTGCAGGGGTATCTGCCCATCGTACAGCTCTGTCTGACTAAGAAATTCCTGTTCTCCGGCCTGCACATCGACACCGGTTCTGGTTTTGCTCACAAGGATAACATCGAAAAACTGGCTCCGCTGGCGGAGAAGCAAATTCGTTAACTATTCAGCCACCTTTGCCAGGTGGCGAACGGGACTTTGGGGAGGGCACATAATAGGTTATCCCTTCGGCAGGTGCTGACCCTCTCATCCCCCAACCCCCTTCTCCCCCGCCAGCGGGGAAGAAGGGGGCAAAAGGGGGGTGTGGCGGGCGGCTTCGCCGCCCGCCACACCCCCACCCAAAATCCCCCTTCCTGGGGGGAAGGGGGACAGGGGGGACGGGCTTATAGAAACACGCATATCTTGTCATACAGAAGCACCTGGCCTACCAAAGT
>DAOOGN010000054.1:0-29287 GCA_035415725.1 Anaerolineae bacterium
TTCGAGTGGGTATTTCTAATTGTCGCCGATGTCTAATTCTAATTGTCATTGAACAATGGTGTGTCCACCAGGCAATCTGCTGGATCTGTGGCTAGACTCCATCCGCATCTCTGCCGCCGCGCCGGGTTGGGATGAACGGCTCGAATTGTATGGCGTGCGCACGCTGATGCTCAGCCCGCAGACACAGGCCGGGTTGGTCGCGGCGGCCCGTGCGTCCGGGCGGTGGAGAGTAGTTTACGAAGATGCGGCAAGTGTCATTCTGGTGCGCGAAGGGTCATCTGCTTTACATACGTTCGTGCCCACAGATACCAGGCCAACAATACCGGTGATACCCACACGAACCAGAAATCATCCAATTCCCAACGCTGCACAATGAACATCACCACACACAGCGCTATATACACAAGTAAAAACGGTTTTGCCCTGCCGACCGACTTCTGACGAAACCAACGCGCCAGCAGTGCAACAATAGGCAAAATTAACAGCACCAAGTCATACGTCCAGGTATAAAGCGTGGTCAACAACGACACAAACAACAACAGGGGCAATTCTGTTTCCCAATCCCAACTATGCCGGCGTCGTCGCCAGTAAAGGACGGCCCACACAAGTCCTCCCAGGGTTGGAATCAAAGGCAGCCAAAACTTATCCAATCCCAAGAGCAGGCGCAGCACACTGCCCAGCGTGGGAGTGGCCCACGCCACAGGCGGGTATGCCGTCAGAGCTTCGAGATACTGCCCTATGATTCTGGGGTTGACAATCAACGTTACGCCCCCGGCTAAGGCCAGAACCCCCATGCCACTCAATACGGGAACAAACTGCCGGCGTTCAACAAGCCACAGCAGGAGCACCACCAGCAAAAGATAGACCAGTTGCGGTTTGATCGAAAGTACAATAACCCAAGCCCCCAGACGTACCCACTGGTGTTGTGTTGCAGCATGAAGCACTCCTGCCACACCGACAAGGAGAAACACACCGATCTGTCCTACCCGCAGCATAATCAGCGCGGGCATAAAAGTAAAAGCCACGGCCCAGGCGACCCACTGAGAACGTTCCGGCCCGCCATACCGGCGCCAGGTCCAGAGACTACACGCAGCGAGTGCGGCAAAGCTCGCCAGAAACCATAGAACTCGACCGATCGGATAACGCAACGCGGCAAAGGGCATAAGCAGAGGCATAACCCACGGTGGGTTCCACACGATCGTCGCCGCGCCGGAGACATAGTCCGTGCGCCCGGCCTGTCGCTGCAACGGCAGCAACTGCTCCGGGTCGTAAGGGTTGCCGCCCAGCAGGTTCAAGCGACCGGCGGCCCAGTATTGCACAAAATCATCCGCTTGCAAGAACGCCGGTGACATGAAAATATCGGCAGATTGCAGGACCAGAAACAGCAATCCACCACACAGCACCAGCCACAATGCGGCTTTGTAAAACGGCGATTCACGGAAAGTACGTTTCATGGGCTTGCCTTTCATGATTTGGTGTAGTTATCGTTACGCTATAGTTCTATCAGTATCCCGCCACAATAATACGCTGAGCCAAACTAATAAAGCCGCAAGCAAAAACAGTGCAGGGCGGATTGCGCCGATCCGTATAGACACAATTTGATCGCCCAAAAAGACCCAGGGCCAGTTTAGTAAAAACAACGCATACCCGCGCCGAGGCAACTGACGCTCACGCAAGTATACATATCCCAAGAACGCCGGGAAGATCCACAAGAGGCTGTCCTGGGGATACAAATGAAGGCTAAAGAATAACCCCAAAGCACAAGTTACCGCCAACCGCAAATCAAATGTTGGTGCTATTGGCTGCCAGGGGCCGCGCCAAGTCCACAATGTCCACAGTCCCATCCCGATAAACGCGGCAATGCTAAAAGCATTAATAAACGACATGTTTTCAGGTCCCAGCAACCCTGCCAGCACCGCCTTGAAGTTGTGCATACCGCGTAAGACAATGCCCATCGTGTCGTAGAGATGACCTACTGTGGCAATGATAGCAGCAAAATCGGACCAGGTAGAAACCCCCAACATCAGTGTTGTACTTATAAAAACCGCCACCCCTATACTGGCTACCGCTATCAAAACCCGCCAACGTCTCGCGGCTAAAACAACCAATCCCAGTACCAGTACGCTCTGTGGTTTGAGAGCACCCAATGTCAATCACAGGCCAGCTTGCACCTCCCGGTTAGACTTCAGATGTACATAACATTCCATCCAGGAAACCAACAAAAGTAAAGAGAAACTGCCCAACAGAAAAGTGGAAAGCAGAGGTGTAAAAGCAAAGATAGTGACTAAAAACAGCCATCGTTCGTGGTATTCCCACACGACAGTGAGTTGCCACAACCGACGCATAAGCCAAAATAGCAGTCCCCCTTGAAACACAGTCCATACAGCATAGGCCACTGAGAGGGGCATCAAAGTAAACGGCACCATCAACAGTGCCAACATAGGGAGGGTAATTAAAGGGCAAAACACCATCCCGAAAACTTTTACCGGACAGAATCTGTTGCTGGTATTGCGTCTGTACTTCCAAATCATAGAGTTGTGTGCCGTGCCCCTCTCGCACCAGCATACCGCCGGTATAGAGCATGGTGAAATCAGCCCGCCAGTACAATCCCTGACGCAAGGCGAGCCCCCAAAGGCCGAAAGAAGACAGTGCCAGAGCGACATTCAACACAAATATGGCACGTAGCCACCCCTTGAAGTAACTTTGACGAAGTTGCATTGTAGATCTCCTGGGAACTGAAAATTATTTATGCCGGGTCGACGCAACTTTGCCAAAGATAGCCAGAACTCCATACCCATACCGGGATGCTGATTTGCACTGCCAGGGGCCACACGCGGAGTTGCATGACCGTCAATGGGCCGCTCAACAACAGAGCGATCCACAGCAGCGCATACACGGCTCGCAATTTTCCTCGCATGTCGGGCTGCGCTCGCCATAGCAAAAGTGCGGGCACTAAAAGAATAGCCCAGTCGTACACCATCGCGTGGGGCGTGAGCCACAGCGTCAGGCAGATTGCTGCCGCAAACAGCACATCCTGGTCTGCACGCCGCTGCCGCCACAACACCGCGAATCCTGCTACGCCGACCACGCTCACCAGCAAGGTAAGCCCATCTGCGACGCGAGGCGCGCCCGGCAAAAGCAGACGCCAGAAGCCACGTACAGTGTGCAAATGCCACAACGGGAAGGTCTGCCAGCCCGGCAAACCCGGCAGCACGTTGCGTGAAAAGTCCAGGTACGCGCGGGACGCATCGGGCAACAGCGCGAACGACAATCCTGCAAGGGCAGCACCGCCGGATAGCAGACCCCAAAGT
Organism: Anaerolineae bacterium; assembly: GCA_035415725.1. Taxonomy (GTDB): domain Bacteria; phylum Chloroflexota; class Anaerolineae; order B4-G1; family SLSP01; genus DSWT01. The sequence continues at coordinate 3,312 of DAOOGN010000054.1, forward strand.
GCCCCCTTTTCTCGCCGCCAGTCCAGCAGCCACAAAATTCCTATCCCCAACGCTAACTGCGGCTTGTAAAGAATCAAACTCAACAACAACCCGGCTGGGAAGCCACTTCCACGCTGCCATAGCGCGTAGACTCCGCAGAGCAAGAACAGGCTTAAAAGACTGTTTTGTCCAAAGCTGATGGTGGCAAAAACCGGGAAGAACGTGAGCGCCCACTTGAGCCAACGGTGCATGCCGAAATCACTCCCATGCAGAAGCACCAGACTGCTGGCCAAAGCTCCCAATCCCAACAGACTCCACACTACAAAGCTGAGGTCGTAGGGCAGCAGGGCCAAAGGGACAAAGACCCAGGCAAAAAATGGCGGTGTGATAAAGGCATAGTAATTTGTCAGGCCGGGGCCGATGATCTCGCGTTCCAGCATAGCCTGATAGCTGAAATCGTAAAGCCGTGCTGCATCGCCGCGCAGGAGTGTGCGCCCGGCGGCGTAGAATTGCACATAATCTGCACCGACCGGTTGTCCTGCCAGGTCGAGATGGTCGGGGCCCAGAAAGATGCTGACCAACCATGCTGCCCAGAGAATGATTCCGGTCAACCCGGCGTAGCCCATACGCTTTGGGGTAAGCGTTTTGTTAATCCAGTGCACCATTTTCTTTCACCGATCAAAAAAACGCCAGCGGAAGAGGGTGTAGATCGCATCCAGGCCATCGCCCCAGGCGATTTTCTTGCCTTCTCCCACAGTCCGCGGCTTATAGGTCACTGGCACTTCGACAATATGGTATCCGGAGCGCAGCAATTTTCCTGTGACTTCAGGTTCGAAATCAAAGCGCACGCAGCGCAAATGGATAGATCTGATGACCTCGCGGCGGAAAGCTTTGTAAGCCGTTTCCATGTCGGTCAGTTTGCCATGGTACAAGAGATTGGTGAGCAGCGTCAAGAAACGATTGGCCCAGCGGTGTCCACGCGGCGTGTGGCCTGTTTTGTACAGGAAGCGTGAGCCGTACACCACCATCACGCGCGGGTCGGCAAAGGGCGCGAGGACCTTGGCAATGTCGGCCGGATCAAGCTCCAGGTCGGCGTCCTGCATGATAATAAAGTCCCCTGTTGCCATACTGATTCCCACCCGTACCGCGGCGCCTTTACCCAAATTGATAGGCGACGTGTAGGTCCTGAGCGCTGGATACCGTTCTCGCAATTCAGCCATCACTTGCGGTGTGGCATCCGACGAACCGTCATTGCAAAGGATGACCTCACGGGCGAACGCTCCGAGGTCAACTGCATAGACGCGGTCTACGACCTGCGCGAGGGTCGCTGCTTCATTGTAAACGGGGATAATGATACTAATGGTAGGGGTCATCGAATCATTCCCCAAAAAGCAAGTTGCCGTTTATCAGTTTTCAACTTTTGGTTATCAACAATTTATATCTCAACCGGTATTTTGATTAGCACGCCTAAGGGTTAAGCCAGGCTATGACAGCCAGGGCAGCATCTTACGCTCTTGTCAATACAGGCCCCAGGCTTTATTAGGCATTAAGTCTTCAGAGCTGCTCACCCGTCGGCAGTAGTTTCGCTCCAGGACATCTCTTTGTGTTTCTGCTGCCGGGTGACTCATGAGATCACAAGCTTCCTCAGCGTAGCCGCTACCGATGTAGAGGCATTGGGCGCGGCGTTCTTTGTAATTGACATCGTTGGCGTTGATTATACCCGACAAATAAAACCGGCCAACTCAAACAAAAAACCCCGCGTGCAACGCGGGGTTTTTTGTTATGTTATGAACGGGCACTACTAGCTAGCCGCCAAGCCCAGAAGTAATTTGGCTGAAGATAGTGGAGATCTGTGTACCCAGCAGACTGAGAACGACGATCACGACAATAGCGATCAGCACAAGAATCAGCGCGTACTCAACCAGACCCTGACCTTCTTCACGTGGTAAATACAACATTGCGACACCTCCTATTAGATTTTAAAGTTTTAAAAACTGTGATTTTTTTAACCTGACTATATATTACTCTATCTCTCCAGAGAACGCAATAGGAATTTAGTACCGTCATACCAAAAAACAACTTTGAACTTCTTCGATGCCCGGTCGAAGACCGGCCACAGCGCGCTTCCCGATTATTGGCTCTATATTCTATCCCGCCTCCTTTGCCGCCGCGTCAAAATGGCTATAATCAAGGTCACGATTCAGCTACCCTTGCCAGATGGCGAAGGGGACTTTGGGGATGGGGCATCATGGGTTGACCCTGTGGCTATAGGTCCTGCCCCTCTCATTCCCCAACTCCCTTCTCCCCCGCCAGCGGGGAAGAAGGGAGCATAAAAGAGGGGGTGTGGAGGGCGGCGAAGCCGCCCTCCACACCCCCTACAAAGCAAAATCCCAGAGGGCCCTTATTTTGTCAGCTTAAAGGATCACCATGAAGGCCGTTCAACTGCTTTTAGTGTCGCAGTCACCGCGACGGCGGGAAATGATCACCTGGCTCAACCTGCCGGTCAACAGTCTCAGCGCGGATATCAACGAATGTCCACACCAGGCCGAAAGCCCGCTGGACATGACCGTGAGGCTGGCCCGCCTCAAAGCTCACCACGTCACCGCAGCGCCTGCGCATACCTGGATCCTGGCAGCGGACACCGTCGTGGATCTGGGCAATGTTCCACTTGGAAAGCCCAGCGATCCGGCGGAAGCACGCGCGATGTTGCGACGACTGCGAGCACGTTCCCATGCCGTCCATACGACGGTGACGCTTTACGACCCTCACACCCATCAGGATATCACACGTTACGTCACCACCGGGGTAGAGATGCGCGCCTACACCGATGCAGAAATTGAAGCGTACATTGCCAGCCACGATCCCCTGGACAAGGCCGGCGCCTACGCGATTCAAAATTCCAACTTCCACCCGGTCACACATCTCAACCGCTGCTATGCGAATGTCGTTGGCCTACCCCTGTGCGCCGTCAGCGCCCTCTTGGAAGCCTGGGGGTTCTTCCCATCGGCTCCTATACCCGCTCTTTGTCGCGCGCACTTTGATTATTCATGTCCGGCAGTGGATACAGGTGTCAGGTTATGAAAAGATTAGAATTCTGGCTCCGTAAGCTGTGGGGATGGCATCGCTCATCCTCTTTGGCGCATGGCCCGGCCGTGCGCTGTCCGGCAGGACGACGACCGATCCTGCTACTGCTGGCCGTACTGCTTGCAGGATGTCATAGCCCCGCGACACTGCCTCAAGCGCCCCTGCCCTCTGTGACCGCCGCCCCCTTGCCCTCGCCGACGCCGGTCCCAACACTGGATGTCGCCACACCTGAAGCCGTCGGGCGGGGATTCCTGAGCGCCTGGGAAGCCGCAGACTATGCGGCCATGTATCATTTGCTCTTACCATCGCTGCGGGCAGGATTGTCCGCAGCGGATTTTGAACAGGTTTACCGCAGTATCATGGATATCACCACGGTGATCAGCGTCACCCTCGTCCCCCAAACATTGACCATCGATAAAGACAAGGCCTGGATCGCTTTCACCGCAACGTGGCATACCGGCCTGTTCGGCCCCCTGCAGGCCGATAATCAACTCAGCCTGGTGCAAGAGGGCGCGCAATGGGGAATCGACTGGCACCGAGATACTGTATGGCCCGATTTGGTGAGTGGAAATACCTTCGCCGTCGAATACCAGATTCCGCCGCGCGCCAACATCTACGACCGCGATGGTGCAGGATTGGCCGTCCCCAGCAGTATTGTCACGGTGGGGGTGATTCCAGAACAAATCCAGGACGAGGACGCCGTGCTTGACGCCCTATCGCAGGTCCTGGCGCTCTCTGCCGAAAAGATACAAGCAGCCTACGCCGGACAACCGGCAAACTGGTATATTCCTATCGGTGACATCACCGGCGAAGAAAGTCTGACCCACAACGATCTCCTCAGTCTGCCCGGCATTCAACGTCGTGAGCGGCCGGGACGGCTCTATCCCCTCGATGGCGTCGCTTCCCACGTCGTCGGGTGGGTTTCGCCGATTCCGGCAGAGTCGTACAGCGACTATCGCCAACGCGGCTACCGCGGTGATGAGCTTGTCGGCATCTCAGGGCTGGAGGCGTGGGGGGAGTCCACCCTGGCCGGCACAAACGGAGGGCGGCTCTCTATTGTCAGTGCCGACGGCACACACATCAAAGTCATCACCGAACGCCGCCCGGAACGCGGACGCGCCATCTACACCACGCTCGATCGTGCTTTGCAATACAGCGCCGAGCAGACCCTGGGTGCGCAGCGCGGCGCTGTCGTTGCGCTGGACATTGATACCGGCGCCATTCTGGCCATGGCCAGCGGTCCGCATTTCGACAACAACGTCTTCATCCACCTTACGGATGAATGGTCCCGCCAATTCGTCTTGAACAACCCCGATCTGCCGCTCTTCAACCGGGCCGTTCAGGGCTTGTATCCCTCCGGGTCTGTCTTCAAAGTCGTCACGATGGCGGCGGCGCTTGAAGCCGGTGGACTGACAACGGAGAGCAGTTTCTATTGTCCGGGATACTGGGACGGTTTGGGGGAGGTCAACCGTAAATTCTGCTGGTTGGAGACGGGCCACGGCGCCATTACGCTCAAAGAGGGGCTGTCGGCTTCCTGCAACGTTACCTTTTACGAAGTCGGCAAGATTTTGGACGGCATTTCACCTGAGACACTGCCGACCTATGGACGCGCCTTCGGATTTGGGGCCAAAACCGGCCTTCAGGAATTTACCGAGGCGGATGGCTTAATCCCTGACCCGGCATGGAAATTAGCGACCTATCACGAAGGGTGGGGCACCGGCGACACGGTCAATCTCGCCATTGGGCAAGGTTACTTGCTGGTGACGCCGCTCCAGGTCGCCCGGATGATGGCTGCTGTCGCCAACGGCGGCACCCTCTATCGCCCTTATCTGGTCGACCGTTTTGTGGATAGCGCCGGCAATGCTGAGCCGGTCACATCTCCTCAGGCCGCCGGACGGCTCCCCATCTCCCAAGAACATTTGACCAGCATCCAGGAAGCCCTCTATGGGGTGACCACCGCCTCTTTCGGCACGGCCACACATCGTTTTCAGGGCCTGGGTATCCCGGTCGCCGGCAAGACCGGCACTGCCGAACCGGCCAATAAGGAGGATCTACCTCATGCCTGGTTCGCCGGCTATTTTCCGGCGGACGATCCTCACATCGCTATGGTAGTGCTGGTGGAGAATGCCGGTGAAGGCTCCACCATTGCGGCGCCGATGTTCCGCCAGATCATCGAACGTTACTACGGCTTGCCGATCACCCCGTTGCCTACACCGGCGGCTGTACCCGAAGGTGACTGAGGATTGAGCCGACCGAGGGCTTTAGCCTCGGCTTATGTTTTACATTTACGTTTTTGGTTTTGTCTGTTGACGACCGATGATGCACGAATAAGCACGTTTGCGGACCATTTCATTGACAAAGCGTACATCCCATGTTATAGTAGAGCCATTGGATGGGGATCATGTTCAAGAACGAACGCCAAAACCTGATTGTGCAAAAACTACAGGCAAATGGCAGCGTCTATGTTTCCGAACTGGCCCGCACCTTCAACGTTGACGCCGTTACTATACGTCGGGATTTGATGGGGTTGGAAAGAGCAGGCTGCCTGCACCGCGTCCATGGCGGCGCCGTGCTCGACGCGGGCTACGTGACGAAAAATCAATCGCCCCCCAACGTGGAGCGCCGGATTGCCGAGGCCGCCGCGCGTTTCATCCCCGATCAAAGCGTGATTTTTCTGGGACCGGGGACACTGACGCAAGCGATCGTGCCCTTTCTCAACAAGCACACGCATCTGACGATTATTACGAACGCGCTCAACGTCGCCTGGGACGTGGCGCAGCAAGGGACACACATTCTGCATCTCCTCGGCGGGCAGGTCGCATCCGATTATGGTCTTTACGGTGACGCTGAGACACTGCGGCATGTACGCGCCGACATAGTGCTCTTTGAAGCCGGGGGATTGGACGCGGAACGTGGTTTGACTCACGAGCGGCGTGACTATGCGACGATGGCGCAGGCGCTTTTCACGCTTGGCTCGCAGGCGGTGGTTCTCGTCAAACCGGAACGACTGGGGCGCGTCGGAGCCATCTTTATTGCGCCGGCCGACGAAGTGGATGTCTTGATCACCGGCCGCGAGGCTCCCACGCCGCCGCTTTGGGATTTGAGTGAACTTGGCGTGCGCGTCGTCTTGACATAAGTTGTCTATAACTATTCGGTCGCCCTTGCCAGGTAGCGAATGGGGCTTGGGGGGGTAGGGGGGATGGGTATATAGAAACACACCTGTCTCGTCATCCAAGAGCACTTTTTTCTGGAACGTTAAAATCAACCTTTGAAAGGAGTCTTTTTATGGCAAGTGTTACCTACAAGAACGTCACGAAACGCTTCGGCGACGTCGTGGCAGTCTCGAACCTCAGCATTGAAGTCGCCGATAAAGAATTCCTGGTCTTTGTCGGTCCTTCCGGCTGCGGGAAAAGCACCAGCTTGCGGTTGTTGGCCGGATTAGAGGAAATCACTGAAGGCGAAATCTACATCGACGACCGCCTGGTCAACGATGTGCCGCCCAAGGACCGCGATATCGCCATGGTGTTCCAATCCTATGCCCTCTATCCTCACATGACTGTCTACGACAACATGGCTTTCGGCCTGAAGCTGCGCAAAGTCCCCAAGCGGGAGATCGATCGCCGGGTGAAGGACACAGCGGCCATCCTGGGCATCGAACATTTACTGGATCGCAAACCCAAGCAACTTTCGGGGGGGCAACGCCAGCGTGTCGCGGTGGGACGGGCTATCGTCCGTGAGCCGAACGTCTTCTTGATGGATGAACCGCTCTCCAACCTCGACGCCAAGCTGCGTGTGCAAGCTCGGGGTGAAATTTCCAAACTGCATATGCGCCTGGGGACCACTTTCATTTACGTGACCCACGATCAGACGGAAGCCATGACCATGGGCAGTCGCATCGCCGTGCTCAAAGATGGGATTTTGCAGCAGATCGACACGCCCCAGAGCCTCTACGATAGACCCGGCAATATCTTTGTTGCCGGCTTCATCGGCAGTCCCGCGATGAATTTCTTTGATGCAGCTCTTATCGAAGAAAACGGCGTGATGTATGCAGATTGTCGTGATTTCCGCGTCGCTATCCCAGAGGAACGCCGCAGTACCTACAAGCCGTATCTGGGCAAAGAAGTTGTCTTCGGCATCCGTCCAGAGCATATCCACGACCCGGATTATGCACCGCCCGGCATCATGCCGGCCCTGGTTGAGGGCAAAGTCGATGTGACGGAATTGATGGGCAATGAAGTGCTGGCTTACTTTACCCTCAATCACGCTGAGTTCATCGGGCGCTTCGATCCACGCACCAAAGCCTCTGTGGGCGCCGTAAAGGCGGCTGCCTTCGATATGGGCCGTATGCATCTCTTTGACAAGCAGACCGAGAATGCTATCCGCTAACCCCGATGGACGATAGAACCCTGGGGGCTACAGGCATCATCAATTGAGGGAAACGCGCTCGTGGAACGCCGCCACTTGCGGCGGTATATGCGCCAGGCGCTCGGCCAGCGGAACGTAAATTCGCATATAATCCAGGACTTTGGACAACAGCCCTTTGGCCGTCGGCACCTCCAGTAGCCGCTGCCTGTCCGCCGCAGGCAGCGGCAAAAGGGCGGCGCCGAGCACGCCTAACGTCGAGACGCCCGGCGGCAAGACTTCGGGCAACAACGCCGCCGGTAAAGTGTTGGAGAGCGCCTGCACGTAGCGGCGTAGATAATTGCCGACCTGCTCGACCAACATCCAGCCAGGGCGCGGATCCTCAAGCCATGGCCACAATTGGATAGTCGCTTCCAAATAGACCTCATCCTGATGGATATGCAGGATTTGGAAGCGATACTGGCCGACTACAACGGTATTGGCAAAGTCGTATACCCGCTGTGAGATGTCATCCAGTAAATAAGCCAACGTCCCCACACTTGCCAGGGTGTGTCCGGCGGCGTCAGGCACAAAGGCCATCCCCACCGGCTGACGCTGTTCGCAGCAATACCGCAGCATCAAATCCACGTCCCGTGTCTCGGCAAAGATGGGGAAAAGTTGACCTGGAAAGATCACGTCGGCGCTGGGATAAATCGGCACCCGGATCGTTTTCATACAGGTATTGTAGTCGCCCCGCCCGTCTTGACAAATGAGGGGAGGTCACACACCGGTTGCTGGCGTAAGGGCCTGGTTTGACAACCGGGTTACTTCGCGTATAATTTAGCCAGGATTGCCCCAGTGGCGGAATTGGCATACGCGGCAGGTTGAGGGCCTGTGCCTTCGGGCGTGGAGGTTCGAGTCCTCTCTGGGGCATTTCTCTGGTGCAACGCACTGCTGAAAGTGCGTTGCACCTGTTTTTTTGTTCCTCGCGCTTGTCGTTGGCCGTCGCGCCGTGCTCGTCCAACCCAAATACTTGGGCCTACGATGATTTTTTGCGCTCACGCGCCAATTCGATGCTCAACCAAATTATCAGCCCCACAATAATCAAAACAGGACCACGAACCGGTATTAAATCCACAATAACGTACTCCATCATCAAAATGCATGCCGGCAAACATCCCAACAATAGCATAACACCCACTGTTGATCGTTTCTGTGAATAGTGATAACTCGCCAGCAAAAACAAAGGCAAGATTAACAATAAGCCATCATGAGGATTCGTATGAAGATTGAATAACATTCCTATTGCCAGGCCCAACGCCAGTTTGAGATTAAAAACTGGTGTATTGACTAAGGTTAGGCCGTACCATAGTCCAATCATTCCACCTACGGCTATAAAAAAACCTGCCAGACTCAATCTGTTGATCAAAACACTATTTTCACTTCCTAGCCACAAAGTAAGCGTTCCTTTAAAGTTATACATTGTAGCAGGATACACACCCAAACGGTCAAAAAGTTGTGCTGAACGCCCAAGACTGTGGAAGAAGTCTAACCATATATGATTACCGAGGATTAACGTTGTTATGGCAAAAACAAGAAGACCCCAACATGTCCCACTTAACACCATTTTCCATCGCCGCTGCAAAAGCACAAACAAACCCATTGAAAAAATTGCCTGCGGACGGACAGCACCCAAAACCAGCCATATCCCCCCCCATTAACGAGCGTTTCTTCAAAAGCGCCAGGTAAATCTCGAATATGCAAACCAGTGTAAAGAGCGACGATGTACCTTGCAAAAGTGCTCGCATTAACGGCGGAAAGGCAACGATCATACTGATAAACAGCCAACGCGCATTGTTTTCCCAAGAGTGCGCCAGTTTCCATATTAAACGCAAAAGCCAAGCCAGACACCCTACCTGCATTGCGGACCAAATCCAAAAAGCAATAGAAACAGGTGTATAGGCTAATGGGAGCAACACGAGAGCAAAGTAAGGTGGATAATTGAATGGCAAGACGCCATCCCAAAAACTGCGCCCATTTAGGATTTGCTGTTGATATACTGTCTGCAAAGCGAGATCGTACAAATTTCCACCATGTCCATCTCGCACAAGCGCAGCGCCCGTATAATACGCTGTAAAATCGGCGCGCCAGAGCAAATCCTGCTGAGCAGCCATCACAAATAGCCCAACATAACTGATAGCAAGGCCCATATTGAGACAGAAGATGATTTTCCAAAACCTGGTCTGGTACCGATATAGATAAGCTCTGAATTGTGACATCATCCCTTCTTAACCATTCCCATAGCTAAATGATCTACATACCAAAGCATAAACGACAACATAAACACACATAAAGGCCAGATGTATGTCAACAAAGCGGCTATAGGAGCGACCTCCAGGCGCACACCATGGATGTAATCAACACCGCTGAGGTAACAGATAATCTGCGTCATCGTATCCGCATAAAAATACATCGACACCATCCCAGCTAGACTCAATAAACTCTCTTTGAATGGGAATTCAAGACTAAACAATCGGTGACACAACAAGATTATTGGAAACAACAACCAAGTAAAATAATGAATCCATGTCACAGGATTCACCAAAATACTCACACCCATCAAAATACCAAAAGCAATATCAAAAGAGCGCGCACGCCATGCCAGCCACAAGCTACAAATCAGATAAATAACTAAGGTACCATAAGTGAACCACGGAGCAAGCTCGGGGACAAAAAATAACGGCGGCGCCTCAATACTCAGAAAAACTGATGAGCCAGTACCCTCAAAAAGACGCCAACCTACTGTCCAAACAGAGAAATTGAACGGAGAGCCTCGATACAGTGGCATAATCGACATCCCCACATTCAAGTAATAATCGACCACTACCATTGGCGAGAGCAATAACGCTGCGGCAAAATTGAGAATCAGAACAGTCATGGCAGCACAGATCACAATCCGCCACTGTCTTTTCAGCACAAAAAACAAGATAATAGGCCATGCCATCAATTTCAAGGCAAACACCAACCCCAAATAAATGCCACCAATGACAAAGCGTTCTTGACGAATTGAACGCCATGCCAGGATCAATAACAAACCTAGCAGGATCATTAACTGACCGTAGATGAGTTCTTCCAGAAAAGGACGCCATCCTACCCACACAAGTATCATAATTGCCAGGGAGAATGAAGAGATACGGTTTTGAGTGAACACACTCAGGATCAACCAGATTGACATTCCTAAACAAAATATAGACACCCCCCCCCCATAACGCCGTCGCCCAAGTATAAGGGAGCAACCCAAATGGGAGTCCCAAGAAAACCGCTGGCGGTGGATGTGGTGTAGAGTGAGGTAGAACAGGAACAGGTACTGGCCCAATGAATTTTGATGCCAGTTCAGGCAAAGGCAAATAAGGATTAATGCCGGCCAGCACAGCACGCGCCGACAAGTACTCCTGGATAAAATCTTTACTGTACACATAGGGAGGGTAAAACGATTGCATAATGAGATTAAGACGCAGCATACCAACAACACACAGCAAAACGAGCACTGTTCGCCGCAACCATAACAGACTCGGTGCAGATGATGTAATTAGATTACGAAATAAACTAGCGGAAGATAACGATGAAATTTTACCTGCCATTATTATCCCTCAAGGACATAAACAACAAAACTTAGCGAACAAAACGCCCACCCATTCCGCAACAGATACATAAGTGAAAGCTACCAATTGAAATCCCAACACACCTAGTACCTTCTCGGGATGATTTTGATATAATCGGATAGAGGCGCTTCAGTTTGTTGCGCGCATCACGGAAGTAAACCGCCAGTCAACCGTAGCACGTTGGACATTACGAGAATCTTCCCAGGCCGCAACTTCACGCTGTAACGTTTCTTCATCCGGTATACGATCAGCTAAACATCGTTCACATAACACACCGATTTCGATTTCGGCCATATTGAGCCAAAAGAGAATTCTCTTCACTATATCCTCACCCAAATTTGCGCACGCTCATCGGCGTACTCGCAACACCCCACTTGAACTTGTTCTAACCCATTTGTAGTCTGGCAGACCTTTATTCACTAAAATTTTCAAACGATGCTTGTCTTCTCCTATTCATTTCCCACCAGGCTAATGCATATATCCCACCCCACGCTATCGATACCCAAAAATAGTCCACCTCATTTTTTGCAACCATGTGTTGCACAAGATTAGCCAATAAAACTATAGCTATTCCCAAAGACAGACCCCAGCGCATCTTATTTGAACACAACGGGTCAGACAACCAATAAATGATCTCTGCCATAGGTATCAATAAAATACTTTGGTCAAAACTCCATCCAAAAAAGGTGCTTGGTACTGTGATCAAAGTCAATAAACTAACGACAGATTCCACCGGTAGGATCTCTGGTTGCCGAAGAAACCTGGGAAGCAATAAAAGGAAAGCGAGGCCAAAATATTGCCCCCAAGCCCCGATATTATGGGACTTCAGTACCCCTCCAAGAGTCGGCGTCAACCATCTTACTGGCGGATTTTTCAAGATCAGACTAAAATCTGCAATCCATGCAGGGCGCAAAGCAAACAAAATCACTACACAGGCGACGCCCGCCACACCTAATCCTAGCCAGCCACGCCACTTACGATGAACAGCCATGTACAACATCAGATATGGCGCTGCTAGCATTACCAAATGGGGTTTCGGTGTTATAAAAATGAGCATTGCTCCTGCCCAAAACCACCGCTCATGTTTTATGAAGAACAGAGAAGTCGTCAATCCAAACAAAACCAGAAAAGTAATTTGCCCTATGATAATAGCAATCAAAACAGGAGCAAACGTCACTACAGTCAAACAATATACTAATAGAACAATGGGAGTTCGCATTGGGAAATAAATCTGTCGCAAAATAAAGCAGGAAACAAGCACCAATACTATATTGATTAACAACCAAACAACCCGCGCGGTCTCAAATGGCATCCATGATACGGGAAGAAGAAATATCCACACCGTTGGTGGATTCCAGACCATCAAAATACCATCTTTATTAGAGCCAAGGTGAACTAGTTGCATCTCAGATAAATTTTCTTGATCGTATGGATTACGCCCCTCTAAAAATAGTCGTGATGCCGACCAATAAGCACTAAAATCATTGGAGCCGACCCTGTTCCCTTTTGCCCATCGAAAAAAAATAACACTGCCAACGATCGACAAGGACAAGAGCAAACACCATTTCCCCCACGTAGGCCATTTTGTTTGAGCTAACAAGACTCTCTCCACTCTAACTCGCCCATCATTATCGCCAATCAGCTAATGCCTTTCTCAACAACCCTGGTAACCTCTATCCACATCTGCGCATGCTCATCGGCATATTCACAATGCCAATTCTCAGCATGCTCCAGGACGTTCCGTAATTCCTCTTGCAGTTCGTTATCCAACAGTACGCGATTGACGCCATACTTTTCCAACAATTCGAGGGAGCGCACTCCCTGCCCGATGTGCTTATAATCCAGCCATTGTTCGTAGGGATAAAGCTCCACACGTGGATCAATAAACACTGGTTGTTCCGGCGCGGCCCAGATGAGGTAGCTGCCATAGCCCATCTCGTTGAACAGTCGCCCGCCGGGATGGGCCTTGAGATATGCCGTTGCGCCCACGGGCGTCGCCGTACTGAGCAGCGGTCCAGCGGGGATATTTCGCCACACCTGCGCCCAGTAAGTCTCCGGCAGTGGCAGTTGTTCAACAAACCACGGTTGCGCCAGCACCAGCGGAAGGACAAGGAGCACCATGAGTAACAGGTTAAAAGCATTACGCCGCGGTACAAAGGCAGGCCGCTTTACAGGAAGCTCTTTGAGCGCATGCGCCAACACCGGCATCACCACCATCCCAAACCAGACGACGTACCTTTGCCCATTCCAGGCCAACCATAGAAATCCGACGACAAGCAGTGCCTCCGTTGGCGTGAGACGATAGCGGGAATAGGCCAACACAAGCAGTAGGATCAAGATGCTGATGTAAAAAACTGTGTTCGCGCCCCCTGTCGGGGTAGGAGATTGCCATTCCACAATCAAGGTCTGGCTAGGGGGGTTGGTCATCAAGCCGATCACATAATCCATAATCCCTGTACCGCGTGGATTCACGAATGTCGATGCCGCCGTCAAGCCGGAGACGCCAGCCAGCCAGCCTACCTCCCGCCAGGAACGGGCGCCGGTCTGTTTGAGCCCCGTTCGTAGCCCCTCGCCCACGGTAAACGCGCCTAACAAGACCAGCCCTAGAATAAATGCACCGTGGGCATTGACCCAAAACACCATCATGGCCGGGCACAACAATAGCCATGCAGAATGCAATTTGCCATCGACGTACCGGCCCAACAGCCACAGGTAGAGCGCCAGCGGCATCCACGACCACATCTGCGGGCGCAGGATCAGGTTATTCATGGACATAAAACAAGCCAACGCCAGCGGCAACGCTACCATGCGCCACGAACCGCCGCGTCGCCGTGCCTCTGCCGCAACAATAGCATAAGCGCCGAGGACTATTCCGTTACGCGCCACCATCACCAGCGCCAGGCCGCCAAGGTGGTATAGAAGATAGAGCAGCCATTCGCCGAGCCACGCTCCGTAAAAGAACGGCGTCTCCGCCGGCAAGCTCCAGGCGAACATATTGGTTGTGGGAATGTGGCCGGTCTGGTAGATCAGCTCGCCGACTTTGAGATGCCACCAAAAGTCATTGGGCGGCAGGGGGACGAGCGCGATATAGAAACCAAACGCCGCCCATACCACCCACGGCCATAGTAAATCAAGGGTGGGCCATTGGATAGAGATACGCGGCTTCATTCCTTACATCCAACACGTAGATTCATTGTGCTACCTCTCCCAACGTGTGTTCTTCGTTCCAATGTTGGGTTCTATACAATCCCTTCGCCAATGTTACATTTGGCGTCCACCGCAATATCCGCCGGATCTTCTCAATGTTGACCACTCGACGACGAATATTGTCGATGTCACGTCGGTCAATATGCAAGGGCGACAACTCCAAACCATATAAGTCCGACACTAAATGCGCCAAAGCCTCGACGCTGGTTTCTACGCCGGTGCCGATATTGAAGACTTCCCCCTCGGACTTAGGTGAGAGAGCCGCCTGTATGGTTGCTTCAACCGCATCTTCGACGAAGGTAAAATCGCGAGTCTGCTGCCCATCTCCATGAATCTCCAGCGGCATCCCCGCCTGCGCCCGCTGCATAAACTTGGCCACGACGCCGCAATAGGGGTTTTGTGGATCCTGCCATGGCCCATAGACGTTCGAATAACGCACGACCACCACAGGCACACCGTAACTCTCATAAAAAGCCTGACAATAGCCCTCGCCGCTGTATTTGCTGACGGCATACGGCGTCAACAAACTGATGCGGTCATCTTCGTTGATGGGCAAATAACGCGGATTGCCGTAGACCGAAACCGAGGAGGTATAAAGTACCCGCTGTGGGTGACAATCGCGCGCTGCCAACAGCACATTGAGAGTGCCGCCAATATTGGTCTTGAAATCCTCGTATGGATTCCGCGTAGAGGCAATGATATTTCGCGCCGCCAAGTGAAAGATGAACTCCGCCTCAGAAACCAACTGCCGCACCAGCTCACTATCCGTAACGCTCCCTCGCACCAATCGGTAAGCCTCCGGAGCGATGCCGCGCAGATTTTCGAGACGCCCGGTAAAAAAATCGTCCAGAATCGTGACTTCGGCATCTTCAGCTACCAAACGGCGCACCAGATTTGAGCCGACGAAACCCGCCCCACCCGTCACTAACACTCGTTGTCCCTTGAGATCAGATGCCACCACATTCCTCCTGAACTTAGGTTTTTAATCCCAGAGCGAGATAAACCATAGGGCGAAAAATCCGCCACCAGTCACGTACCGGCTTCATTTTCGTTGTACCGCTTGTATGGTAAATGACTTTCATAGGCGCCTCAGTCACCCTATACCCCTCACGCACCACCTTGTAGAGTAGGTAAGGCTCTAACTCGTAAGTGTTCAACCACGTCTGCCACAAGTTAATCCTGCCATCTGCGAAGATGCGGGTACGAAATGCCCGTCCGCCATTGGTTGCATCCGAACAAGGAAAGCCTGTCAACAGTCGAAATGTAGCAGCATAAACCCAGGTAAAGAGTCGACGAAACCAGCCAATGTTAGGGGCGTGTAATCCCTGGAAACGTCGTGACCCCTGGACAAAGTCATAATCTTCAACCAGGATGGGTTGCAATAGACCGGGCAATTCTGTCGGATCATGCTGGTCGTCGCCAGAGAGAATTGCAACCACCGCAAAACCATGTGCCAGAGCATAATCAATGCCAGTGCGGATCGCCGCACCGACGCCAAGATTCCGTTCATGGCTGATAACTAACGCCCCCGCAGCTTGGGCTTCTACGGCAGTTTGATCACTGGAACAATCATTCACTACCAAGACAGATTTTATCCCCTGGGTAAGAACCTTTTTAACCACCACACCCACTTTTCCCTGCTCATTATAGGCGGGAATTACAGCAAGCACCTGTAAATCCTGTATCTTGTCATCCACGGTACGTGCTTCACTCGCAATTGTCTCAGGTAAATCGTCCATAGCCTCACCTATTCGTGGGCATCACTTTGCTTATGTATGGCAGGTTCCGCTCTTTTAGGGCACCCAAGTCTCTAGGATATAGAGCAATATCAAAAAACAACTTCCGGCAAAGCCCCCCCCGGCCCATAACAGGCGGCGGCGTGAAAGCCACGCGCTGTGTCCCGCTCCCATAAAAACCGGAAAAGCCAAGAACAAATGTCGGGGCAAACCCTGATACGGGTGCGTCATCCCGGTATGATAGCTGAAGCTGATCAACACCGTCACAAGTGTATATACGCGATAGGAAGCCGGCAGATGTGGCCAGGCGATAAACACTACAATGAGAAAAAGAACGCCAAGTGTCAAATTCACGATTAAATCCACATCTGGCGCAGCCCCAAGGCGCATAAGCGCCAGGTAAACCGCCTGCCAGGGCCAAATGATAAAGTAGGCGCCGCCCACTTGATCCGCGCTAGAGGAGATCAGCATCGAGTATACCAGCGCGTAAGGCGAAGCAAAACTTAACTGCCCCCCCCCTATCACCAGCGCCCGATACAATGCCCAAAGCGCCAGTGCCAGCGGAATCAGTCCTATCGCTAACCAACAACGCCAGCTACGCAGCATACGACGCGCATCGCCTTTGTGCGCTTCCCATAATTCCCAAATAAACGGGAATACAAGCAGAATCCCCTGCTGGCGCGTTAATACCGCAAGCGCTCCACTAATCCCCGCCCACCACCACTTGCGTTGCCGCGCGCACAACAAAGTCAACGCCGATAACAACAGAAATAAGCCTTCATTGTATGGTGCAAATAGAATAAAAGTCAGCGGGAAAAACAACAGCCACTGAGAAGCCGTTTGCGCCTGAGCCGGCCCAGCCTCCCATTCTACCATCCGCACAAAGAGAAAGAGAAACGCCAAAGTTGCTAGGTTGCTTACTACCATCAACGCCAGGAGTGGATCAACGCCCAAACGGGTCAGCGGATAAGCTAACCAGGGATAAAGCGGATGAAAAGCATCAGTACCGTTCCCCGCTTGATAGCCTTCTGTAAGGATCCGTAGATGCCACTCCACATCCCACCGTTGCCAGGGGGCCAATAGGACCCGGTAAAGCCACTTGTGGAACGGCATCGTCGGCGGCCACAAGGGTATCAGGCGCTCGATATCGGTCAACGGGCGCAACATAGAGAACATGGCCGCCCAAATAGAAGTTGTTAAACGCAAAAATAACCACAGCCCCAACAACGGGCCGTATTCCAGCTTGAACTTGTCAATCCGCGAAACTGGCTTCACGAGATCCTGCGATGAGTTCACCGTCATAGTCCCTTATATAGCGCAAAAATGATGGGCGACAGCAGCAATCCTACCCATGATGCACCATCCCTAAAGTCCCGTTCACAACCTGGCAAAGGCGGTTGAATAGTTACGAAAATACATTGTACTGTGAAAGTGGATTTCGATCAATCGGCAGGGGGCATCCTACAGAGCTTATCAATGTTCTGACATGTCTTCCACAAATGACAGAGCGTCGTAGCAACTTGAGTCGCTTCGGCTCCAAAAACGACAGGAGTTTTCCCTATTTTTTGCTTATAGCGCCTATATTGGACCTATACTGGCGTCTCACCGCTTCCGCCGACCGGGAGCTAAGGCCCCACGGTTCAACGCATGCCCCCCACGGGGGATTGCCGGCCTGCCGGGCTTCGTAGGTTCAGTCGACGGCTTTAGCCTCGGCAGATGATTTCTCCACAAGAAACAAGAACTCGCGCTTCGGCCCTCCTTCCCCTCCGCTTGCGGGGAAGAAGGAGGCCGAGGGATGGCCCCATGGGGGGCATCATCACGAGAAATCCGTTACGGGTTCACCTTCCAACACTGTCTTCAGACACGGCGGACGATGTATCGAGCGCCTCCACGTAGGCGATCCAGTCACGCCAGTCT
Source organism: Anaerolineae bacterium (assembly GCA_035415725.1). GTDB lineage: Bacteria > Chloroflexota > Anaerolineae > B4-G1 > SLSP01 > DSWT01. The sequence goes on from DAOOGN010000054.1 coordinate 21,238, forward strand.
TTGGCGGGCCAGGCCGCTTGTTGGGCCTTGAGATAGGCGACCATCTCTTTCTGCGTGGTTTCACTGTCCGCCATATGGATGTTTGTTGTGTAGCGCGTCATCTCGTCGAGAAGGCGCAGGCAATGTTGCTGGATGCGTTTGCCGAGCCGGGCGAATTGTACGTCACCGGCAGGACGCCGCCGCAGGGCAGCGACCCGCTTTTGAAAGGGCTTGAGCCAGTTGGCAGGCACCTGACCGGCGGTGATTTGTTGGAGCGCCTTCAGGCGTTCCTGGATGGACCGCGTGACCATCTTCGAAGCCAGCACACTCAATCCATACATACTGCCGGTCATGACGATGATAAATACCACGAGTATTCCAATAAATGAGCTTGCGGGCGGCATGGCCATCACCTCTTTATTCAAGACTTACGCAAGTTACATGAGTTTTACCGCTGAGAACGTAGAGAGTGCAAAGAATTTATAGTCGCTCAGCGGCCTCGGTGGTAAAAATAGCTGCGCCTGCGTAAGTCCTATATTGTTGGATCATGTGAAGACAATGTACTCCGAAAGTGCGAGTTTGGCAAATGATAGCTTCGGGTACGGTGGGGGGGGATTGGCGTTAGCTTCCTGCCCCATTTCCCTATTCTCAGAATTCTGGTAAAATGGAAAGATAAGGTTGTCTTAGCGCATTTTCAGGATGCATGGTGTGCAGCGATAAAATGTTTTACCCCGGGCGTGATTCCGGGTGCGGCGGGCAAATTTTCCCCGCCATAAGTTTGTCAGGGTGGATGTGACGCCCTGCCGGCAGATGCGTTGTAGTTTAGCCATGACCAGGATCCCAAAGGGGAAGTGAATGACTTCCCACGGTTTGTTGGGGGAATATCGTTAGAGTCGGTAAGCTGAAGAGCACAAAGGATGGCGCGGGCCAACCCTCAGCGTTAGCGTTGCTTGGAGGCATATCTGTCTCACCGTCGTTTAGCCTGTCAGGCGGCTATGGCGCATTCTGCCATAGCCGTTTTTATTTTTAGGTTCTCTGGAACTTGGCGTGGCGATGGACAAACGGCTTTGGCTTTTGCCACGGATGCCACGGATTGCACTGATTTTTTATACCTTGCGTGTAAATCCGTGGCTGGTTTCTTACTGCGACTCCACGAAATCCTGAAGAACCTGTTTTTTTATAGAAGGGCAGATGGCTGGAAGGATTACGGCGCTGGAACCGCAAAAGCATTCCGGCGACCGGGTTAACGTTTATCTGGATGATGAATTTGCCTTTGGGTTAGCCGTGCTCGTCGCGGCCAATTTGCGCGTGGGGATGACCCTCACCGCTGAGCAAATCGCGGCGCTACGACTGGCTGACGAGGTGGAGCGCGCCCATGAGCAGGCGTTGAACTATCTCTCTTACCGCCCTCGTAGCACGGCTGAACTGCAAAGTCACCTGTTGAAAAGTGATTTTAGCGCGGTGGCGGTCGCCGAAGTGCTGCATCGTCTGCGTGAAGTCGGCCTGGTGGACGATGAGGCTTTTGCGCGTTACTGGATCGACAATCGCGCCCGGTTCCGCCCCAGAGGCAAACGGATGTTGGAGCAAGAATTGCGTCAAAAAGACATCGCGTCACGCACCATCGAAGCGGCGTTGATGGATTACGACGAGGTCGCCGCCGCCCGGCAAGTGGCGGAAGAACAGGCTCGCCGTCTGGCGCACTTACCCCCTGAGGCTGCCCGTCGCCGCCTGTGGGATCGCATGATGCGGCGCGGTTTCTCACCGGACATCATCCAGGAGGTTCTCGCTACCCGGCCCTTCTCTCAACTTGATACCGAAGAAAGCGAGGCATACTGGACATGAACGATTGGTTACTTCCCATACTCCTCTTGCTGGTGGGGATGGCTGTAGGCAGTTTCATCGGCTACAGAGTACGTCAGGCCCATGACCAAAAAGAAGCCGGGGACCTGGAAGGGATGCGCACCCGACTTCTGGAAGAGGCCGAAAAGCAGGCGCGCGATACGGTGCTCAACGCCAAAGACGAGGCGCTCAGACTCCGCCTCGATCTGGAGGCGGAGATGGAACATCGCGGCGAAAAGCTGCGACGTGAGGAAGAGCGGATACAGGCCCGGCGTGAACAATTGGACGTCCGGCAGGATCGCATTGACAAGCGCGAGCAAATGCTCAATAAGCGCCAAAGCGTGTTGGACAAGCGCACCAATGATCTGGAAAAATTGGAAGAGGAGCAACGCCAGGAGTTGGCGCGCGTGGCAAATCTCTCCACGGAGGAGGCGCGCGAGGTGCTTTTGGAGCGGGTGGCCGAAGAGAGCCGTCAGGACATGGCCCGGGTGATCCGCGAAGAGGAAATGCGGGCTAAGGAAGAAGCCGAACGTCGCGCGCGTGAGATTGTGACCGTGGTCGTGCAACGCATCGCCACAGAGCAGGTCGCCGAGTTGACGACGAAAACGCTGGAGATCCCCAACGATGAACTCAAGGGGCGGATCATCGGGCGCGGCGGGCGCAACATCCGCGTCTTTGAGCAGAAGGCCGGCGTCGATGTTATCGTCGATGACAGCCCTGAGATGATCACCATTTCATCCTTTAATCCCATCATGCGTGAAGTGGCTGCCCGCGCCATGCACCGTCTGGTTACCGATGGACGTATCCATCCGGCACGCATCGAGAAGCTGCTGGAAAAGGCCCGCGAAGAGGTCGATCAAATCATGAAAGAGCAGGCCGAGCGTGCGGTTTACGAGGCCGAAGTGCCCGCGTTGCATCCTGAGTTGATGAAGCTCCTGGGGCGTCTGTACTTCCGCACCAGTTATGGACAGAATCAGTTGGCGCACGCCGTGGAGACGGCCAAACTGTCCAGCCTGCTGGCGGCGGAGTTGGGGGCGGACGCCGAAGTAGCCCGTCTGGGGGGGCTGCTGCACGACATTGGCAAAGCTGTGGATTTCGAGGTTGAAGGCACCCACGCGATGATCGGCGCAGAACTGGCCACACGCTATGGCGTTTCGGAGACCATCGTCAACGCGATTGCTTCGCACCATCACGAGGCCGAGCAGCAAAGTCTTGAGGCCATCATCGTGGAGACCGCCGATGCGATCTCCGGTGCACGGCCCGGCGCGCGCCGCGAGAGTCTGGAGCATTACATCAAGCGCATCCGTGCGCTGGAAGACATCGCGCGCTCTTTCCCCGGCGTCGAAGAGGCTTATGCGATTCAGGCCGGGCGTGAAATGCGCATCATCGTCCGCCCCGGCGACGTGGATGATCTGGCGGCTTTGCGTCTTTCCCGCGACGTGGCGCACAAGATCGAGGACACGATGGAATATCCGGGGCAGATCAAAGTCACCGTCATCCGCGAAACACGGGCGGTGGAGTACGCCAAGTAAGGTCCACGGAGCGAATGGATTTTAACGGATGACAGACCTGACAGGCTTTCTAAAGCCTGTCAGGTCTGTTTTATCCACAGCTCGACGGTCGTCTGGTAGTCGAGTCGAAGCGTGGTTCTTAGTTCTGGCAGAGCCTCCGCAGGCAGTAAAAGATCAACGGCGCTGTAGCCGGCGTGCGCGGCCAGCCCACGGAGCGCATCAACAGCGCATGCCGGTGAAACAGAGGGCGGCAACCAGGCATAACCGTCGGCCTGGGTGGGGTTGCGGAACTGCTCGCGCAGTCCGACCACCAGAGGGATGCCCTCGAGTTCTCCGTACCATACGTTGCGCCGCAGTGCGCTGAGTTCGGCGAGCGCCAGCGTCGGCCAGAGCGTCTCCCACCCTTGTACGCCGCACTGATACCGTCCAATGCGCAGTGCCAGGCGCTCCGGCGGCCCGCTATCGTGGGATAAGGGGGCGAGGGGTGGGGGCGTCCCCCCTGTCGCCGATTGCATCTCTTGGGCGCGTTGCCACGGTTGAAAACCCACACGCCGGTAAAAGCCGATCATCTTCGGCTCCGGCTGCGTGGTGAGCGCCGTACAGTCGAGCGCACGGGCTTGTTCCACCCCGGCCTCAATCAAGGCTCGCCCCACGCCCCGCCCCTGCCAGGCGCGGTGGATGTAGAGCACCGATAAATGCAGATGGGGGCCGAAGGGCGCCGGTTCGCGGTTGATGTAGTATTCGGCTTCGCCGATGATATCCCCTTCACTTGTGGCGACGAGCGGCATGTGCCCCCGCAGCAATAGCGTGTTGAGGTGGATGGCGCAAGTCTCGACGCTCATCCAGTCGCCGCCGTTGTACCAGCGTCCGAAGAGAGTCAGCGTCGCTGCGTCTGCCGGCTGACGGGTGTAGGGATCGCGCCACACGTCCACTGTACTACAATGGACGGCGCTGATCGCGGCAGCGTCGGCCAGCGTGGCCGGGCGGATGGTTAGCATAGGGCACGTCGTAGGGACGGATACGGAATGATCAATGCAGGTTAACACAGATGCTTTCTTGAGTCGGGGCGTAGGGATTTGAACCCTAGACCTCACGGACCCGAACCGTGCGCGCTACCAAACTGCGCTACGCCCCGAACAGGAAAGATTATACCGCAGTTTGGGGTTTTGACAAGCATCCCGTTCTTGCCCTTTTTTTCGATACTGTTATGATAGCTCCATCTTTTTCTGGAGGTGGGGCGTGTCATGGTGGCAAGCGATCCTGTTGGGTGTTCTCCAAGGTGTGACGGAATTCCTGCCGGTGAGTAGTTCGGGACATCTGGTCATTGTCCCCTATCTGCTGGGGTGGCCCGCTCCCGGCTTGATACTCGATACTATCCTGCATCTGGGAACACTGGTGGCGATTGTCGTCTATTTCTGGGGCGATCTCTGGCGTCTGATCAAGGCTGCCTGGCGTAGTCTACGACTGCGCCGGTTGGATGACCCCGACGCGCGTTTGGCCTGGGCTATTGTCGTGGGGACGATCCCGGCGGCTATCCTTGGCTTTTTGTGGCAGGATCTCTTTGAGCAGTTGTTTGGGATGCCCCAAGCCGTGGCCGGATTTCTGCTCGTCACGGCGGCGTTGCTGCTCCTGGCAGAGTATTTCGGCCGGCGTGAAATGCTGCTCGCGGCGATGCCGTGGTGGCACGCGGTGTTGATCGGCCTGGCGCAAGCGCTGGCGATAGCCCCCGGCCTGAGCCGTTCCGGTGCGACGATTGCCGCCGGCTTGTTACTCGGCTATCGTCGTGAAGAGGCGACCCGCTTCAGCTTTCTCCTCGCCGTGCCCATCATCCTCGGCAGTGGTCTGTATTCACTTTTGCAGGCAGCGCAGGCCGGGTTGGATTTATCTCACTTCCAGGTCCTGGGCGCCGGCTTTCTCGCTGCGGCGCTCACCGGCTATCTGGCGATTGCCGGGCTGTTGTTGCTGGTGCGTCGCCGGAGCCTGTGGCCGTTTGCCGTTTACTGTGCTGCCTTGGGCACCCTCGTGCTGAGCGGAGTGCTGGGGTGAGACGCTGGCCTGCGGCGTTGCTGGCGCTGTTGTGCATGATGACAGGATGCGCCGTTCCTGGGGTGCTCGTTCCTACGCCAACGCCGTTGCCGGCGCCGGTCACTCCCCAGATGATGCAAATGGCGTGCTCCGACAATCTCACTCCCCTGGTCATGGCGCTCGCTTCAGCCTATCAAAGTGCAGAGCCGGGAGTGCAGATAGTGGTGGTAGAACGTGCGGACACACTGGCCTATCAGGCTCTCGTCAACGGCGATGTCGATATGGCGGCCCTGAGCTGGCTGCCTACGACGGTATCTGAAGAGGTATGGCATGCTCCTTTTGCGCGGGATGGATTGGCTGTGGTGGTGAACACCCGCAACGGCCTGCCGGGTCTGACGCTGGACCAGCTACGTCAGCTCTTTCTTGGCCGGGTCGAGGATGGGGCGCCGTGGGGTGGGTTGCCGGGGACGCCACAGCTTATCAGTCGTGAAGAAGCCTCCGGTGATTATAACTTTTTCCAGGTCCGGGTGATGGGCGATGCTCGTGTCGCCCTGACGGCGCTTCTGGCGCCTACCGGCGCCGCTGTGCGCGAAGGGGTCAGCAGCGAACCCCTGGCGGTCGGGTATCTATCGACGGCGTGGCTGGATGGAGACGTGCGTGCCTTGACGATTGAGGGCATCCCCCCGGCCAACGAAACTATCGCCGCCGGATTGTATCCACTCTCCCGTGATCTTTTCCTCGCCACGTTGGGGGAACCGCAAGGCATGGCTCGCCTCTTTATTCAATGGGCGCTTAGTCCTGAGGGGCAGAGTATCGTCACGGCTCACCGTTTTACCCCGCTCTCGCCATAAACCGTTTCTTCACTCTCCCCTCCCTTTTAAGGCAGGGGAGATGAGGCTTATAGGGCTTCTGCTGGAATGCGTCAGGATTGACGTCAGCCTGGCTCGAATCCAGTGGCGGGAGGATGGGATGTGACGTCTCTCAAACAATCCATCAGGAGGCGCATGATGAATGAGAGAGTGTGGCGTTGGAAAGGTCGGATCGGCAGTCTCAAATGGGAAGGGGGTCTGCTCTTTGTTTTAGCGGCACTGCTCGCTGGCGCCGGCATCGTCAACCTTAGCACGGTGCTGAATAACCCCACTGCTTCCCAGGAAGTCACCCTTGCCCAACTCGTTAACGGCGACATCGCCACCAGCCGGTATGTCAGCGTTTCCGGGCTGGCGGCTTACGATCTGGGGTACGAGAAGACTGCCAGTGGGAAAACAACAGAAACATACTATTTTCTCATTGATCCCTCTAGCGGCGATATGGTTTTGGTCCAACACGCTGCGGCCCTCGCTGTTCCCAAAGAAGCCAACGCGGCCACGATCACCGGCATGACACGTCCCATCCCTGCCGATTTGCAGGAGGCGATGAAAGAAGATGAGACTTTGTTCGCCCGCAACGATCTCAGGACCACCATGGCGCTTTATATCGAAGATGGCGCGCAGCCGCCCACGACCGCAAGCAGCGTTGTCATGCTGGCGTTAGGTCTCATCGGCGTGGGCATAGGCAGTATCCCTTTTTTTCTCCCCCACACGGTATTTGTGCCTTACCCTCTCGCGGCTACCGCAGTGCCGTCAACCAAACGGGGTGGGGTAAGAGCGACCGGAAAGTTCGTCCAATTGAAAAGCGTTACCCCCCTTGAAATCGGAGCACGCACCCGCCATTTCACCAACGCTATCGCCAATATCATTCCCCAAGGCGAACATGGTCTGCTGATCTATATTCACTACATCCTGAAGACCAAAACTTATGGTGTAACGGTCAAAACGACGGCCACGGATTGGGGCGCTTTCATCGGCAAAGACGATGTTGTCGCCGTGGAGGCGGGGAAAATCTTCGGTTGGCGGGACAAGTGGGCGATGCGTTTTCAATATAGCGGGGCGAAGGGAAGACCGGAGACGCTGTATGTCATTTTCGCTGACGCCGGCGCTCAAGTGGATGGTGTGAAGTTGCTGCGCGCGATGCAGTTCTCCGTCAGCACAGGCGTTATTGCGCCATAGCACAGAGGGTACGCTACAAACCTGACACCTCACTTGGACCCAAAAGTGAGGTGTCAGGTTTTAGTATTCAGTTGTGCTATCCTTCCAACGACGATGTGCAATGTGGGCAGCGGGTCGCTTTGAGGGGAATGTCCGTAAAGCAATAGGGGCACAGTTTGCTTGTCGGCTCGGCGGGCGCAGCAGGTTCTTGTTTCTTTAGACGATTGAACGCGCGCACGACAAAAAAGATCACCAGGGCGACAATGACGAAGTCCAGCACTGTGTTGAGGAAAACGCCGTAATTGATTGTGGCGGCCCCGGCCTCTTTCGCTGCGGCCAGACTTGCGTAGTCCTGCCCCGAGAGATTGATGAACAGGTTTGAGAAGTCCACCTTGCCGAGAAGCAAGCCGATCGGGGGCATTAAAATATCGTTGACAAAAGATGTCACGATCTTGCCAAAGGCCCCGCCGATAATCACGGCCACGGCTAAATCGAGGACATTACTCCGCATAAGGAATTTTTGGAACTCTTGCCACATAGTTGGTCTCCTGTAATGAAAATAGTTAAAAGTTGCCAGTTGAAAAATCTGTACCCCGTACTCACAAAACTATACAAAAATTGTATCTATTCAGGCTCGTAAACCTGACGAAGCCACTTATTCCCTATGCCAGG
>DAOOGN010000055.1:0-27781 GCA_035415725.1 Anaerolineae bacterium
TAGCCCCAGAGCACCCAGAGTTCACAGAGAAAAACTCAAATTCTTTGTGTCCTGCATGCCCTTCGTGGTGAAAAGTTTTCATTCCACCGCTGGTGATAAGCCCATGCCCCCTGCCCCCCTTTTGCCCCCTTCTTCCCCGCTTGCGGGGGAGAAGGGGGCCGAGGGATGAGAGGGTCAGCACCTGCCGCAGGAGTAACCTATTATGTGCCCTCCCCAAAGTCCCGTTCGCCACCTGGCAAGGGTGGCTGAATAGTTACGCCTGCTGTAAATGATCCACTCGCGCTGTAGCCGGCGGCGTTTATTGCCCTTCTTCATCTACGGGCGCCGGAAGGCGCACCCAGCCATGCCGTAGCGCGTAGATGGCGGCCTGGGTGCGATCCTCCAGGTTCAATTTGGCTAAAATTGAGGTGACATGATTTTTGACGGTTTGCTGGCTGATCCCCAGGCGGAAAGCGATCTCTTTGTTGCTTAACCCTTCGATAATCAGCTCCAAAATTTCCATCTCGCGGTCGGTGAGAGGGGAGAAAGTCGCATCCTCAGGTTTGAGACCGTAGCGCCGATAGAGTTCCAGCAGCCATTGTTCCGCCTGCCCCGGTGTCATGGTCTTACCGGCGATGACGTAATGCCCCTCGGCCACGGTGCGAATGGTATTCAGCAAACGCGCAGGCTCCACGTCCTTAGCAAAGTAAGCCGAGGCGCCGATACGGATAGCGTGGTAGACTTGTTCTTCGTCGTCGTAAGCGGTGAGAATGATGACGTTGATGTTCGGACACTGGTTTTTCAGCTTTTGTGTGACCTGGAATCCGTTCATCGTCGGCAGGTTAACATCCATCAATACGACATCAGGCTGAATTTTGGACAGAAGGTCGAGAGCCTCTTGTCCATCACCACTCTCGGCGACAACCTCAATATCGGGTTCTTGGGCTAAAACACCACGTACCCCCTGGCGGAAAAAAGGATGGTCATCGACAACGACAACTTTGATCGGTGCGGCATGGCCGGTGGGTGGAGTTGGCATCTTATGGGTCCTTTCTATATCCGGTATAGATCCGGTCAGCATACTATAACTCTTGTTCGGTGTGAATGGATACCCCCGGCCGTATCTTTGCCGCGGGCAGCGTTCCTTCAGATCAAGGAGCAAAAAACCGCTCTAGCGCCAGTATCCCTGCATCCTCGCCATGAACCAGCAAGCCGATCAGACGATCGGCCGCGACGGCGGCCCAACTGAGTCCCCACGGGCCTAGTCCGTTGACGGTATACACATGCGGGGCCTCCGGCAACTGTCCTACGATGGGCAGCCCATCGGCGCTTTGCGCCGTCCACCAGGAATGACGCCCCATGACAAGAGCGTCGGGGCAGAGCCGTTGGGCCACATGGGTCAGCATAGAGAGGGCGTCCTGTTGAGCGTTATCCCAGCCGGTCATGCGCCAGTCGCGCCCCTGGGCATAGATGACAACCCGCCCTTGCTGGACGACCAACGGTGTCGATAGCGCTCCGGCGTTGCGGAAGTCGACGGCGTGCATGGGAAGGGAATGCAGGATACTCCCCAGGCTGCGCTGTAAGCGGATGGCGTGTGGCCCATTCGCCAGGACAACATTCCTGGTCTGGATGTAGTGCTGGCGCGCCCACACATGGAGGATGGCCGGTTCTGACGAATGCCCGCTGTGGGGGTGGATGGATTGCGCCTCGGTTTCGTACTCAAGGGTGATATGGGGGTGATCGAGCAGGGCGGTGACCAGGGCCGTCGGGTCGAACGCCACATCGTCTGCCGTGCGCATACCGATCGTGTAGCCATAATCCTGCGCCTCGTCCACTTCGGCGGCATACAGGTCTTGCCGTAACAGGAGCGCCGACTCCTGCCATAGCCCGGCTTCGACAGCATCATCGGCCAGCCGGAAACTGCCGACGAGGGTGGCTTCCTGATGCAATTGGTGCAGGATGGCGGTGAGTAGATCAAGATTCTGCCGCGTGAGTTCCCAGGCTTGACGCCCCTTATCAACGCCAAGGCGCGTTTGCAAGGCCACATAAGGCTCCGGAGTGCCTAGAAGCGCTAATCCCATTCCTCGGCCAGCGATGCCGCCGGGCGCCTCTTTAGCCTCAAGGACGACGACGTTCAAGGAGGCTTCGGCGAGATGGTGTGCCACCAGCGCGCCGGTAAGGCCGGCGCCGATAACGACGGCATCGTAAATATCTGGCGTGATGGACATCATTCTCCTTTCGTTCACCGCGGAGGGATGGCGATCAGTTCGGCCTGATCGAAGAACGCCGCGTTATTGATGTGCGGATAAGCGGTTTCGGCGTAAAAGCAGACGGTGACATTGCCCAAGATTTCGGTCGGTGTCTCTTCTGGGACAGGCGTTTCCTGTTCTCGCCGATCCACGGTGGCGGTCGCCGTGGGGGTTGGCCCACCGGTTGGCATGGTCACGATGACTTGGGGTGAGATGAGCGTGACGATGCCGTTATTCTGGTTGATATACTGGGCGTTGCCCCAGCGGGCGTCGTCACAATGGGGGTGGCCGGCGGGATCGATGCCGGCCTTGACGATGAGACTATCGAGGGAGGAGAAAGCATTGGCCTTGATGCTAAATTGTACGGTGCTGCCGACGGTAACGCTCACGGTTTGATGAACCCATGTACGGAACTTGAGCCAGCGGATCGTTTCGACTTTCAGGGTGGCGCCGTGGATCTGGCGCACGGGGTCATCGGCGGCAGTGAAAATCGGTTCTGCGAAAGAGTTCTGCGGATCGGCCTCTCCCCCTACATAGTTGACGTAGGCGTACCATTTCCAACCGGGGATGCGGTTGGGAAGCACGTAATCGAAGTCCGCGCCCTCGAGGGGGACGGGTCCCGCCGTGGGGCGCGGCAAAGGCGTCGGTGTGGAGGTGGGGGTGTGCGTGGGGAGGGGAGTGGCCGTCGGCGTTGGCGTGTTGGTCTCCTGCGGCGGCAGGGTTGGGCGCTCTGTCGGCGATGGGGTCGGGGTCCACTTAGGCAGCTCAACCGGTGTAGGGATTGGCGTGGGCAGGGGAGTGGGAGAAGGCGTGGGGAGCAGCGCACGCATGGAACTGATAACGGCGATCCCCAAGCCGGCGATCACGACGAAATCCAGAACGCCCAGGACGATCAAAATAGTTTTCTGTCTCCGACTCAATGTTTTCATAGAGAATTCCTTTTTCTCATGTCCATTTCAATAATACTCCAACGTAGGATTGTGACAAGCGCGCTCCAATGGGGTTTTGTAGGGGGTGTGGCGGGCAGCTTCGCTGCCCGCCACACCCCCTCTTTTTCGCCCCCTTCTTCCCCGCTGGCGGGGGAGAAGGGGGTTGGGGGATGAGAGGGCCAGCGCCTATAGCCGAAGTGTCAACCTATTATGCACCCTCCCCCAAGTCCCGTTTGCCACCTGGCAAGGGTGACTAAATAGTTACATTGTTTGCCCCCCTGCCTGCCTGGGTTATAATACAGGCGTGTTGCTCATGGTTCTGTCTTCAAGGAGGTGAACGATGATATTGCCAACACAGCGCACGCGAGTGATTGCGGGGACGCCCATCGTCGTCGGGGAACGGCGGTTGCTCCCCTCAGTTGTGGTCACGACGATGGAGGGTGGAAACCCGGAGAAAGGCATTTTCCGCTTCGTCAAAGCACGTCCGATTTCAGTGGTCGAAGAAGGGGCGGAAGGCGCACGGTGGTTGGAGATCCCCAATGCCACGGCCAACAGGTTGAGTCAGATGGCGGGCATCGGTGTGGGCGTGGCGGCAGTCAGTGTGCTGCTGATCGGGCTGTTCCGTCTGTGGCGAGGTCGCCAGAAGATCAAAGATTGAGAGATTGAAGATTTGTTGATTGTAGATTCACCCATTTCTAATGATCCATTTCCCATTTGCAATTTGTAAGGAGGCTATAACGATGGACGAGATCAAGGCGATGCTGGAGAAAATCGGAGCGGTAGTCGATAACGTTAATGTGGATGCGGTGTTTGGTAAACCGGAGACCACAGGTGAGCGGGTGCTGATTCCCGTTGCGGAGATCGCCTATGGTTTTGGCGTCGGCTTCGGTACGGCTTCACCGCAGTGTTACCACAAAGAGGAAGCGTGTTCCTGCCATGAGGCCGATGAAGATGAAAAAGAAGCATGCGATGCCGGGGCCGAGGAACACTCTTGTTGTGGTGAAGGCGAGGCCGGGGCGGCGGGCGCTGGTGGCGGTGGCGGCGCCGGTGGACGAGCGCGCCCTATCGCTTACATCGAAGTCGGCCCTGACGGCACCAAGGTTGAGCCGATCATGGATGAACAGAAGATCGCACTTGCCGGAATTTTGTTGGGCGCGTGGGCCGTCGGCTGGATTGGTCTGGTGCTCAAGACGTTGTTCCAGACGCTGACCTCTAAGAAGTAATGCACCGTGTGCAGCAGGATGACCTGGTCTGGTATACTTTTGCCGGACCGGGCCTTGATTTGACGCATGCATGTTTCACCCGTCTGGGTGGGGTTAGTAAGGCTCCATGGGCGGCGCTGAACCTGGGAAGTACGGTAGGCGACGATCCCCGCGCGGTGCAGGAAAACCATCGCCGCATCTTTGACGTTTTGGGCATCACTCGCGCCCAGGTGGTGAGTCCGTATCAAGTGCATGGACGTCATGTCGCGCGCGTCACCACGCAGGATGGGGGAAGCGTGATTCCGGCGACCGATGCGTTGATCACCAACACGCCGGGTGTGGCGTTGCTGCTGCGTTTTGCCGACTGCACGCCGGTTCTATTCTACGACCCGGTGCAACGGGCGGTGGGATTGGCGCATGCCGGCTGGCGCGGCGTAGCCGCCAACATCGCCGCGATGACGGTACAGGTGATGGGCGCGACCTTCGGGACGCGGGCGGCGGATGTATGGGCCGGCATCGGTCCGACCATCGGGCCACAGCATTACAACGTCGGCGCAGAGGTGGTGGCCGCGATCCGGGCTGCGCTGCCAGAAGACGCTTCGGCGGCGGCTTGCCGTGATGGGCGTTGGTATGTGGATTTACCCGGCGCTGTGGCGGCGCAGTTGCGCGCCGTGGGAGTGTCGCAGATCGAGAACTCCGGCCTCTGTACGGTCAGCCATGTCGATGAATGGTATTCGCACCGCGCCGAGAATGGCCGTACCGGGCGCTTCGGCGTCCTGGCGATGTTGTCGTGAACGTTATAGTCGCTGTGGGTGGCACGGTCAGAGACCGGCCACAGCAAAGCAATTGGAGACCGGCCACAGCGAGCTTTCGCCCCGCCCTCTGCCCCCTCCCCTGCGAAAACGCTGGGGAGGGAGAAAAATAAGGGTTTTTTGCAAAAAACCACAAAAAAAGTCCCCTTCCCTCCGCGTTGGCGTGGGAGGAAAGGGGACTTTTGTAGAGGTACACCCCCATTTTCGATCACTTGGTTCGTGCCCCTTCGTCAGGGGCGTTTATGGCTATGGCTCTAACCCTTCGAGGCGAAAAGTGAACCCCAAAATTTCCAGCAACACCGAATCCACACCGGTGGGGCGGGAAAATTGCAGCTCGAATTCCTGAAAACCATCGGCGGCGATGTTCCACGGCAGGAGGGGCGTGGAAGCCTGCATGGAACTGGCGCCGCCGCTGTACGTCAGCTTGAGGTCCGCCAGCGTTACAACGAGCGGCGACTCCCCGTCGTTGTACACCGTGCCACTGATGACAATCACATGACGGGTAGCATCGTCGAAGGCGTCCGTTAGCTCCACGTCGGGCTGCGGTGGGGCTGGTTGCGGCGGTTCATAGGTGAGAGAAAAACGGATGCTGTTGGCCGAGGTCGCATCGCTGCGCACAATCCACGTGACGGGCGACGGCATGTGAAAGGGGACTTGATAGCCGGCGCTGCCTGTCGCACTCTCGCCGTCGTTCAGGACCCGGCTCAGACGACCATACTGACCCTGGGCCGTCGCCGCCTCGTTGAGCGTATAGCGCTGTCCACTGCTATCTTCAAGTACCATATCGAAGAAGGTAGCGTCCCTGGCGGCACCGCTCTCGTTTGTCACCTGATACTCAAGGATGAAAAAACAGGAATCCTCGGTCTCTTTGAGCACATGGGATTCCAGCACTTCAAACTTCAGTCCATCGACCTTTTGATCTTGCGCGAAGAGGCTTTCTTCCGGCAGATAGCGTGCCTGGACCACCAGGCGGTTGGTCTGATCACTATCCAGCATCACCAGCGTCAGCCTGGGGGTATCCTGCGTCAGAGGAGACAGGTCTTCCGCGGCTACGCGCTGCGCCTGGGGTGCTCCAAAGACTAGCGCACTGCCATTGTCGAGGGTGAGGGTGATGCGTTGGGCACCGGTCAAGCCGGCCAACAGCGACTCTGTCGCCGCGGCGTAGGGAACACCCACGATATAATTGATCACCGTCCCATAAATCCACACGGCAACGCTGCTTTGTTCCTGGGGAACGGGCCAACGTCCCTGCTCCGGCACAACGGCTACCACGGGATAAATCGTCCCGGCAATATCGATTTGATTGGGGCGCACGGTGAGTACCGGCGTTCCGTTCTCCTGGACGACGACCACATCGGTCGAGATGGTCGGCGGAGAAGCAAACGTCATCAATTTGACCACGCTCGCCGACTCCGCACCGCCGGTAGCGCGATTGCCTTGCAACGAGAGCAACCCACCCACGCCCACGGCCACAATGATACACGCACCGAGCATAATCAGCAGGATAGCCCAGGTGGGTGGGGTGATGCGCGACGATGGGGAGCGACTCTTGACCGTAGTGGGCGCCGGGGAGGCCGGTTCGCCGGTGGGCATTGAGGCCGGCGGTGCGCCAGCAGGGGCGACATAGGGCGAGGGCGGCGGCGGTGCGCCGGTTTGTGTCCCGCTGCCGGCGCCGGCGAAGAAATCATAGGCTTTGCGTTTGTCTGGGTCACCGAGAATTTCGTAAGCCTCATTGATTTCTTTGAAGCGTTCTCCGGCGTCTGCCGCCGTATTGATGTCAGGATGGTTGATGCGCGCCATGTGCCGGTAAGCCATCCGAATCTGCTCGGGCGTTGCATTCTGAGGGATACCGAGTATCGCGTAGTAGTCCTTAATGGTTTTCGATGCCATACTTTATGTCTCGTGAGTCGGCGTTAAGGGATGGCGATGGGCAGGGTGGGTGGAGCGATGCGCACGCTGACTTCCGGCTTGGCGGCCTCGATGAGTCGGTCAAAGCCCAACAGCGGAATCAACACCCGCACGGTTCCTACGGTCGGCACGGTAAAAGAAAGTTGTCCCTGGTCGTCGGTGTAGCCGCGCGCCAACTCAGTTTTGGTTTCCGGGGACTGGACACTCACGAAGAAGCCGGGGACGCCTTCGCCGGCGCCGGCCTGTCCGTCGACATTCGCATCATAATACACCACAACGCGAAAAGTACGGAAACCGGCGGGCGTAGGGGTCAGCGTCAGCGGCACCGGTGTAGTGATCAGACGGAAATCCAGTTCTTTGTTCTCTCCGGCTGCCGTCGGTGGTGGGGTGGTGGGGGTGGCGATGGGCGATGTAGGTGTTTGGGGAGTGGCAGTGGCTCGTGGCGTGGATTGAGGCGTTTCCGTATCGGCTTTGCCGGGCGCGGGAGTGACATTAGCGCCGGGTATCGTCAGGTTACACGTGAGGGTGTAGTCGCTCTGGGTCGCGGCTTGAATATCCATCCGATCTCCCTGGCCGATAAGGATGTAGATGAAACCCTCGTAAGTAGCATAGTACGAGAGTCGGCTGTTGAAGTCGCCCAGGGCGATGTCGTCGTTAGCCATGAGGAAGTAACCTTCCGCCGGCCCGCTGTAGAAGACCATGCGTGGGTCGACGCCGGGGTCGAGGTTGTCGGTCTCGCACGTCAATTGCAGGCCCGGTTTGACCCGGATCTTGAAGAAGTCGTTATCGACCGCCGCGCCGCCCCACGGCATAAAGTTGAGATTGTAGGTCACCCCTGACGCGATGGTGGTAGCCATAGCGAAGTTGTAGTTCGGTTCATAGGCATCGAATCCGCCGGGCCAGGTGGGCTTGGGGGTAGCCGTGGCGGATGAAGGAGTGGAGGTTCTGGTCGGCGTGGGGGTGACCGTGTTGGTGGGGGTGGCGGTCGGTTGCAGGATGATTACTTCCAACAGATAGTCTACGAGCGTGTTGGAGGGTGAAGCGGTCGTCACACTGGATACACACAGATAGTAACGGGTGAGGGTGGCCGGCAACGTCAACTCGACTTCGTGATTGGTCGCCGTGGTGTTGCCCATGATGTAATAGCCGTTGTTGTCGTAGACCTTGAGCCAGCGATTGAATCCATAGTCACTGAGGACGAGGCGGTATTGTAGTCCGATCGTCGTATCGATGGCAAAACAATCCACATCGTAGATGCTGGTGATGGCTCCTACCACTTTACCGGGGACGGTAAACGCATCGGCGGTGCCAACGTTGTCGTTAGGTTCGCTTTCGATGGGGATATTAGGCGGCGGTGGCATCGGCGTTTGTGTGGGAGTAGGAGTGAGCGTGGGCGTGGGGGTGAGCGTGGGCGTGGGGGTGGGTGTGGTCGGCTCATTGACGTAGATGGTGTAGTCCGTTGGCCCGGCGGTGGGGTCGTTGTTGGGAGCGGTGATGCGGATGTAGTAAAGCGTGCTCTGCGCTTGAAAAGACAGGCTGACCGTGGCCTGGGACGGATCGGTCTGGGCATAAGCGACCCAGCCGTAAGCGTTGGTGTAGATATCGATGCGGCGTTCTGGATTCCCCGTGCGGGTGAGCGTAAGAGTATAAACTTGCGTCGAAGTTGTGCTGATTTTGAAATAATCCTCGTCGCCGGTCGTGGTAATCGCGCCAGTCATATTGCCTGGAATAACAAATGTGTTTGCCGAGGCAAAACCGTCGTTTGGCTCAATCTCAGCAGCGGTGGGGGCCAGGGGACCCGCGTTGCTCCACGATGGCGACATGGCGAGCATAATCAATGCGACAGTGAACAAGATGACTAACGTCGCCAGTCCAGTCGTAAATCGCTTGGCTTGTGTTTTCATTCCCATTCCTCCACAGTAAGCCGTCAGCGGTCAGCTTTCAGCCGTCTGCTCAAAGGCTGATGGCTGAGAGCTAATGTTCTGAGATCGGCTCCAGCGGCGCCATGCCGGCTAACAGATGTTTGACCCCGATCCCATTGGTAAAGAGGACGGTGACCATTTCACTGCGTCCCTCCATCTGGCTTTCCAACACCATGCCCTCGCCGTAATGCGTGTGCCGCACGCGCTGTCCCTGGCGATACTGAAGCTGCGGTGTTGACGGCGCCGGGCGCGAGGGCGAGTCATCGCTCCACGCGACGGCCCACTGTCGTGGCGCGGTGTTCTTCTGTTTCCGACGCGGATGGTCCAGGACTTCATCCGGCAGGTCTGTCAGAAAACGCGAAGGGGCCGCAGGTTCGCCCTTGTTGTACTGCCCCCAGCCACGGCGAAAGGCGTAGGTGAGGTAGAGACGCTTCTCGGCGCGCGTCATTCCCACATAAAGCAAGCGCCGTTCTTCGGCAATCTGTTGGGGCGAATCCATAGAGCGGCTGTGAGGCAGCATCCCTTCCTCCAAACCGGTGAGGAAGACCACGGGGTATTCCAGCCCTTTGGCACTGTGCAGCGTGAGCAGGGTGACAGCGCGGACCTCCTCGGCGAGTTCGTCGATGTCGGCGACCAATGCCACCTCGGTCAGGAAATCCGCCAGCGTGATCTCCGGCGCATCGGCAACGACGGCCCGCAACGCCTGGATGTTCTCCCAGCGCGATTCGCCGTCGTCGGAGCCGTCGCGGACGTAGCTTTCGTAGCCTATGTCGGCGAGGATGGCATCGAGCAGTTGCGTCACACTCACCGCGGTGCGGAGCTGCTGCCAGCGGTTCACCCAGCCGATGAAGCCCTTCAGCGATTGCAGGGCGCGGTTGGTGAGCGTCCCTTGTTCCAACAAAGAGAGCGCACCTTGATAGCGACTGCCTCCTCGGGCCGTGGCGGCCTCGGCCAGGGCATCCAGGGTGCGTGTACCGAGTCCGCGGGGTGGCACGTTAACCACCCGCATGAAACTGACGTCGTCATCGGGCGTCTGCGCCAGGCGCAGATAGGCCAACACATCCTTGATCTCCTTGCGCGCATAGAACCGCGTCGCGCCGATCAGGCGATAGGGGATGTTGTGACGCACGCAGGCCTCTTCCAGAGCGCGGGATTGAGCGTTGGTGCGGTACATGACGGCGATGTCGCTGTAGGCGTAGCCGGAGCGCGTCAGCGTTTTGATCTCGCCGGCGACGAAATCGGCCTCTTCCTGCTCGTCGTAGGCTTCGTGAAGGGTGATAGGATCGCCGCCGCGCCGGTGGGTGAAGAGGTGCTTGGGAGTGCGATCGAGATTGGAGCTGATGATGGCCTGGGCACCGTCCAGGATGACCTGGGTGGAACGATAATTTTCCTCCAAAAGAAACTGGCGCAGCTCGGGAAAGTCTGTGCGCAGACGCTGGATGTTGCGGTAGTCGGCGCCGCGCCACGAGTAGATGGACTGGTCCTCGTCGGCGACGACGTACAGGCTGTGATGCTCCTGCGCCAAAAGGTGCAGGATGACGTACTGGGCCATGTTCGTATCCTGGAACTCGTCCACCAGCAGATAGCGATAGCGTCCCCGATACTTGTCCCGGACCCCTGGATCGTTGCGGAGCAGTCTGGCCGTCTCCATCAGCAGGTCGTCGAAGTCGAGGCTGTTGTTCTGGCGCAATGTGTCCTGGTAGCGGGCATAGGCGCGCGCGACGATTTCATCGTAGTAGGTCTGGACGGGATAGTCGGCAGGGGGGATAAGTTCGTTTTTCGCGCCGGAGATGGCATTGAGCAGCGCATGCGGTTTGTAGCGCTTGTCATCCAGCCCGAGGTCCTTGATGACCTGTTTCATCACGGTGAGTTGATCGTCGGCGTCAAAGATCAGATAGTTGGGGGAAAGGCCGGCGGCGCCGGCCTCACGGCGCAGGATGCGGGCGCAGGCCGCGTGAAAAGTACCCAGCGTCATGGCCTGCGTCGAGGCGTCGCCGAGCATGGTGTCGAGCCGGTGGCGCATCTCACGGGCGGCCTTGTTGGTGAAGGTGACGGCGAGAATTTGCCAGGCCGGCACGCGCATCTCCGCCAGCATCCAGGCGATGCGGTGGGTCAGAACGCGCGTCTTGCCGGACCCCGGCCCGGCCAGCACCAGCACCGGACCGTTGGGCGTGGTGATGGCCGCCTGCTGCTGTGGATTCAGCGTTTGTAAGATAGAATGTGTCCGTTCATTCATAGTGCCTATTGTAACATGGAGAGGCTCTGAAGCAAATGAAACATCCGCGCAGGCCACGGCGGATGCGCGGATACGTGCTGTGGACCTCTTATGCGTCTAGTCCATCGTAGTAAAAATGTCACACCCGTTAGCCATGCGCGGAGTGGGTCGCCAGATCCGCGGTTCTCGCGCCCTACGCCGGGATGACCATCTCTGGCCAGCCTTCACTGGGGAACTATTTGTGCCGCGCAGTCCTAGTGCAGTTTTTTCTTGATCTTATCCAGCCTCAGCAGCATATCGTCGGGGATGAACACCTTTTGCGCGGCAGCGGTGTGTTCGACCATATCGATGAAACTGAGCAACACATAATCGTCCGTCGGCGCTTGCCGGTTATCTCTGGTCATCTCACTCAAGGTTTGAACCATGGTATCCAGCATTTCCTGGCGTACCTGGCTCATGGCGCGTTCGCGCAATTTCAGTTCCTGGAGGCGCTCGACCGACTCGATTTTCTGGACTTCGATATCGCGCCGCGCTTTCCAGGTCTTGGCCCATTCCTGGAGCACCTGACCCTTGAATTCGACATCGTGCAACGTGACTTCCATAATTTCGACACCGCAATCCTCGGCCACGGCCGGGGTGAGGGCATCGAGAAGGGACTGACGTATTTGTCGGCGGACGTCAGGGTCGAGAAGCTCATCGAGTTTGTACTGCGCGAGAATCTTGTTGCGCATGGCGCCTTCCGTAGCGCCGATGATCACCCGCTTGACCCAATCCATCACCCGATCCGGCTCCGTGCGCCATGCCTCGCGGATCCACTTGCACGTCGCGGCTTTGAGGATGTCGTCATCGGTATCACCAACCCGGAATTTGACGGCGACTTCGTAGGTGATAGGAATACCATCTTGGGTAACCGCGCTGACTTTGAACGGCCAGCGCTGGGGACGCATGTCGATCATGTCCCAAATCTTCTCGAAAGGCTCAAGGCGCGGGAAGCCGGGGCCGCGCAGGATACGCGCCAGCTTGCCTTCTTTCTCGGTGATGACGGCGCTGTCTTGTCGGATCACCAGTCCGGCAGGCCCGCCTATTTTATGGATGGAGTCCTTCCCCTTGACGATGCTTCCGCCCTGGATAATCAGGTAAGGGGAAAACCCAGGACGCCCAAAGATACGGTGCAGGATAAACTGCCGTCCTTCTTTGACACTGTCGAGTTTGTACACGGTAGTGACAAAGGAGGCGCAGAGCCAGAGGGCCATCGCGATGCCGGCTATGCCGGGCACCATGCCCCCCAAGACGTTAGCGCTGAACTGCCGGACAAACGCCTGCGTCGTCGGAATTTTGGAATTCTCGACGCTCTGAACGGTCGCCAGGGTGGCGACGCCGTCGAGGTTCCGTACCTTAGTCACCCGCACTGTGAGACGGCAGGTCGCCGTTTGGGCCACAGGCACGTCGTTGTTGAAGAAGGTGAGTTCGATGTTGTGAAACCCTTCCGTGGCCGTAGCGAAGATATTCAGTCTGGCCGAAAGTTGGCCTCCTTTCGTCGTCGCCGGGATGATATCGCTGAGGCCCACCGGCATCTCGTCTTCAGCGCCGGTCACAGTCGGGCTGATGACGGTTGGGATGATGAGGTTGAGCGTTTCGCCGACGCGACTGTGCGCGATATCCACACCGACAACGATGCCATCTCTGTCGACGGCGGTCGCCAGGTTACCCCCGTCGATGCCGCCGGGACATGTGGCGATGATCGGCTGGTTGTAATGGGTTGTGGCAATGGAAACCGCAATCAGGCTGACCGTGAACAGGACGGCGCAGGTGATGAGAACGGCTATAGCGACCCGGCTGTAATAATGCTGCATCCTTTGGAAGTTGAACATTTTTCTTTCCTCACCGGCAGCTAAGTGTCCGCATTCCTTAACAAATCGAGCAGATAAGGAGTTAAAGGGCCACCGATTTGCAGTTGCGGCAGTGTGTTATTCTCCTGAGTCTCCGTATCAGACGGCGGGTGAACCCCCATCGCCTCGAAAAGTTTAGCGGCCAGGATGCGTTTGTTGACGTCCCTCTCTGCCTCTTGCAGGATTTGGGTGAGTTTGGTCAGCATTTCTAGCCGCACCTCGGCGCGCCTCTCCTGTTCCTGGAGGGCAATGCGTGCTTTGGCCTCGGCGATGGCGACTTCGATATCTTTCTCGCGTTTGACCTCCCAGTTTTTGATGCGCTGCGCGGTAATGTCGTCGGGGACTTTGATGTCGCTGATCCCGCCGCCGATGACCTCGATGCCCAGAGGTTTCATGGCTTCTTTGAGTTTGCCGATGAAGGTGCTGCTGATTTCGGCGCGAGGATTTCTGATGCGCGATGCCTCCAGGGCGTCGTCCCAGGCAATCTCCGGCTGCAAGAAATCGTCGCTGACGGTGGGAGGAGCGCTGCAGCAGACATAACGCCAGGCGTTCTGCATTTCGCGGGAGAGCGACGCAAAAGCCGTCAAGGCGATGAGCGTACATTTTGCGTTCCCCGCAGGGGGAATGGCGGACAGAACGCGCGGGGTGATGGCCCCCTCTGGCACTCCAATCAAGACCCGCAGGCTTCTTTTCGCTGCGCCGATGACGGTGATCTGGTCTACGGCGACGTCGAAGTGGGAGGCCAGGGTCTTCTGGAGGTCTTCCAGATGGATTTTGCTGCCTTCCTCTGTTGCCAGGAGTACTTCCACCTTGGCGGGCGGGGTGTAGGTACCCGGCCGCGGGAAGAGTTGGGCGATGTATTGGCTCGGCCAACGCTTTTGGATCTGCTGCGCCAGGTCATCGAGTGCACTGCGGTCGGCACAGTACTGGACCAACGTCTGTGCCAGTTCTTCTTCCGTTCGGTATTGGAAAAGGGTGTAGGCGCCCCCCATGTCAAAAGCCAGGTCCTTGACTTCATCCGCATCCAGACGATGGGCCATAAACTGCTGCAACTTTGTCGTCGGCGCGAGAGTGGCGGCGGTGCCCATGCCGGTTCCCGTGCCGCCGCTCAATTCTTCGTAGAGTTTTTGTGGCGGTTCATATTTAGGTTTATCGGGGTCTGGAATATCCATGTGGAGTTCGTTGCAGGTATAGTTTGCTACCACATCCTTGAGTAAGGGTGGCCCCATGGTCAGCACTAACTCATGCCAGGGACGGTGTGTGGTTTCTTCCGTAACAAGCTGATTCTCGTCCCGGTCGAATTTGTGCTCTATCACCGCGTGGCGGTATACCGCATTGATGACGGCGTCTTCGTTGTAGGGGTAGGATGTTCCCAGATGGACTTTACGCCCATCGGCCCATACACGATTGGGGATGAAGGTAAAGATACTGGCTGTAATGCCATCTTTGGTCTCGGCATTGATCGTGATGCCCCGGAGTTGAGGGCGCAAATCTACGTCGGTGTAGAGGTTCTCAAATTGCCGGGTGAAACTCAGACCCGGCGGACATACTCTGAACTTGATGCCGTCTGAAGTGACAGCCAGGTGATCGCAACGGGTTAAGATGATCCCCGGTCCGGCATAGAATTGTTTGTACGGATCGCCGTTGACGTGGGGATCGGGCTTTTCTTTGTCCAGCGTTTCGCGTGTTTTCCAATCGTCGATCACATAATAGGGGTAATTCGTCCCCATGGCTAATGTGAGGACACTGCGAAGAGCCAATATCCTGGGGTCATCTTTGCCGGAAGGGAATAAACAGCGCCAGGCCGGCGCTGCTACTTCTTCGCCAAAGGGGAAGAGATTGAGCAGGGTGGGAATTTTCTCATGGTTCGGTAGCGGCAGGGAGAGGATCGAGAAGTAATACAGGGCCCCCCAGAAAATGGCTTGCGCCGGCAGCGTAATCAGCAACAGACCTATACGGCCGGCGACTTGATAGCCGAGCCAACACGAAAAAACGAGTTCGAACCACAAGAGGGTGAACAGGGTCGTGCTTTTTCCCCGTACTATCATAGTGTTAAAAAACCATGGGCCGACTGTACCTATGAGGATGACGGCTATCACCAAAGCCCAGGTGGTATCGGCCATGTCGAAAATATAGAACGGGGCAGCGGTCATCACCATACACACGGTGGCGGCTGCGACAAAGGCGCCGGTGAACATAACGCTTCCTATCTCTTGGTTGAAGAAATAGCCCACAGCTCCGCTCAACGCCGTCGTCCACATAGCGATTTCCAGGATCAGGTATATGTGGATCAGGTAGGGTGCTACATTGTCGGAGAATTTCGTCAGTTGGGGATCGAGGTGGTGAAAAGGCAGTTGGTGGGGGTCAAAAACTAAACTCAACACAAGAAGAAGGAAAACATTGCCGGCACATGTCGTCAGGCCCAGAGTTATCCCCGCCTTCTTTGATTTCCAGAAGAGGCATCCCAGAATCACGGCGAGTATGCAGGCCAGCCCGCCTTCCATCAGCAGTGTCGATCCGGCGCGGGTAAGGAGTGTTATGAACATAGTCGCCTTTCCCTTCTTTAGGAACGAGCCGAACGAGGGCTAAAGCCTCACGGCTCCACGCACAAAGCCCCCCAGGGGGACTGATCTGCCAGCCCATAGAGCTGGCAGGTTCAGCCGCTGGCTTTAGCCTCGGCTGAAGCTCCGCATTCCTGAAATAAATATGGATGGAATTTTAAGGTTTCTTACTTCATTATAGTAAGATTTGTCTTTGAATGCAAATGCGCTTCATTGCTTCATTTCTTCCGCACAATCGACACCAGAATTCCTCCTCCCATCACCAATGCGACGACGAAACTCAAAATAACGATGGCCTGCACCATCCAGGGCGTGTTGGTCATCGCCGGGATAAGCATGGCCAGCCCCAGGATCATGGCAGCCACGATAACACTCAGGGACAGTCGCGTCATCATACGGTCGAGAAATTCCAGGCTGCTGTGGTCCACCAGAAGTTTGACAGGCTCGTGCTTTTCAAAGCGATCCAACAGCAACATTCCAATGTGGGGCAGTTCCTCCAGTAAATCGCTCCAGGCCAGTCCGCGCCGTGTGATTTCACTGATCCAGTGCGCATTGGGCAAGGCCGTTTTGATCATCAGTCTCGTCACCTGTGACGCGGAGAAGGCAAAAATGTCGAACTCCGGCGCCAGCTTGTAGCCGATCCCTTCCATCATCGCCAGGGTTTTGCCCAACTGCCAGAAATTGGTAGGGAAGCGGAGGCGATACTCGAAAGCCAGCGGCATGAGCGCATTCATCAATTCGTCAACATGCACATCCTTGAGCGCCAACCCTCTGTAGTAACGCAGCAGGCGTTCAATGTCCCGACTCAGGGCGTGGCGATCCACCTCTACCGGCGCCGCCCTGATGTGAATCAGTTCGTCGGTAACGCTCTTGGCATCCATTTGTACCGCGACGGTGTACAGGTGGATCAGGTCCGTACGGTCGGCGTCGCTGAGGTAGCCGACCATGCCGAAGTCCATAACACCAATGACTTCATTTTCCATGACAATGAGATTGCCGGGGTGCGGGTCGGCGTGGAAGAAACCGTCTTCGAGGATCTCTTTAATAATCATCCGCGCGGCGTTGTGGGCGATCTTGTGGCGATCATAGCCCGCCTCATCCAGCGCGGCTATGTCGGTGATTTTGATGCCCTCGATGTATTCCATCACCAGGACGCGCCGGGTGGTGTACTCCCAATATACCGCAGGAATGTGCAGACAGGGTTCCGCAGCGAAATTCTCGCGGATGCGGTCGGCGTTGTGCCCCTCGCTCTGATAGTTGAGTTCATTATAAAGCGTGTCAGCGAAATCCTCGGCGATGTCCACGAGACGGTAGATGCGGCCCAAGGCGGTGTGTTGTTCGACGTAGTGAGCGATGTCGTGGATGATCTCCAAATCGGTTTGAATGGTGGGCAAAATGTTGGGGCGCTGGACCTTGATGACGACCCTCTGCCGTGTTATGAGTTTGGCGGCGTGAACTTGCGCCAGGGATGCCGCTGCCAGCGGAGTGGGGTCAATTTCGCCGAAAAGTTCCTCCGGCGGCGCACCTAGTTCCATCTGGAGCATCTCGTGTATCTCGTTCCAGGGAACGGGCAGAACATTGTCCTGGAGTTTAGCCAGTTCGGCGATGTAGGTTGGCGGCAATACATCCGGGCGAGTACTGAGCATCTGCCCCAGTTTGACGAACGCTGGCCCCAATTCTTCGAGGGCCTGGCGAAAGTGAGCCGGCAGGGAAGCAGGTTCCTGAATGGGGAAAGGATAGAGTTCGCGCAACCACAAGGGTTCGGTGGGAAGTTGCGAAAGCGCAAATCCGAAGCCGTGACGGGTGAACACGGTCAGGATATGCCGGTAACGCCGCAGATGGCGAATGGGGCGGCTAATGGTAGGAATTTTGAGCATCAGCTTCCGCCAACTCGAAGAATACAGACATTTTTACACTCCCGCCGACGTGGTGTCAGAAGCGTGGGGGGTGTAGCCGGTGAGACGATATTTCACCAACGTCCCCAGGACGGTAAACCCATCTCTCCAGGAAATCTTTTTACCCTCGTGAAATTCTCGTCCGCTGTAAGAGATGGGAACTTCATAAATGCGATGACCGCTGAGCAAAATTTGCGCCGTGATTTCCGGATCGAACCCCCAACCGCGAGCTTGGAGATGCAGTTGGTCGGACACTTCGCGCGTGAAGACCTTATAGCCCGTTTCCATATCGGTGAGAATGGTGTTGTAGAGGAGGTTGGTGACGAACGTGAGGAAATGATTCCCTACCATGTGCCAGAAAAACATCGCCTTGCTTGGACCGCCCCGAAAGCGCGAGCCATAGACCACTTGAGTACGCTTTTCCAGGATGGGTTGCAACAGAGGGGGGTAGTCGCGCGGATCATATTCCAGATCAGCGTCTTGAATAAGGTGAATATCGCCGGTCGCTTGTTGCAGACCCGTCCACACCGCGCCGCCCTTCCCCTGGTTTGCCGCATGAAAAATGATTTTGAAGCCGGGTCGCGCTTCCAACGTGCGCAAATACTCCCGTGTCCCGTCCTGCGACCCATCATCAACGATCACCAGTTCGCGTTCCATTTGGACCAGGGTTTCGTTCGCGTCGTTGGCCCAGATGCGGATATTCAAATCAACCCCCTGAATGCGCTGGATGATCTCGGCAATCGTGTCGATTTCGTTGTAGACCGGGATAATGATTGACAGTTTCATTGTTCCTCCTTAGCCGGAACCAAACAGGATTTTGTCCCGAAAAAAAACCTCGTGGCCTGGCCCAAGCATAAGCCACGCTTACGAACTATAGATGTTGGCGCGATTTGACCTTCGCATAAGAACGCGGTTGGCCATGCGGCCAAACCCAGTGGAGCAAGGTTTGCCGTTCTATCGTCGTCAGCTCCCGCCACTGCCCCGGCTCCATATCCGGCGGCAAAGTCAGTGGTCCGATGGTGACACGCACCAAGCGGATGATCGGCAATCCTACTGCGGACATCATGCGTTTGATCTGCCGTTTTTTCCCTTCGTAAAGCAGGATACGCAGCCACGTCGTTTTCGTGGGTGCAGCCAGCGAGCGAGGAAACGGCGGCAACGACGGCGCCGTGGGCAGAACTTCCACGTCGGCAGGGCGGGTAACGCCGACTTTGATCTCCACGCCCTCACGCAGATGCTGAAGCACGTTGACATCAGGATGTCCCACCACAAGCACAAGGTATGTTTTGGGATGATTGAAGTCGGGATGCGTCACGCGATGAAGCAGTGGGCCATCATTGGTCAGCAACAGCAACCCTTCACTGTCCAGGTCTAAACGCCCGGCGGGGTGTAATTCTTGTGGAATCCCCAGGCTGCCAAGCGCCGGACGGTTATAGCGATCCCGATGAGCGCATAACACATCGTAAGGCTTGTAAGCGATAGCATAGCGGTAAGGTCGTTCTATCAACGGGCATCAAGTCCTTATGATGAAAACACACTTGAATTATACTCGTCCAGGGCCAAGGGGCAAGTATGATGGCGTATCCGCGCGGGATATAAGACAGATTACTGGAAAAAGGAAGATGTTCATCTGATCATTGTGCCTGAAGAGCGGTGGCCGGTCTCCGACCGAGCCACCGCTGGGCATGGGCGGGCACAAGTGGAAACCGGCACGAGTGGAGACCGGCCCGATCGCCTCGCCATAATTTGTACTATGCCGGTCAACGTGCTATCCTTTGTGCGACGGGCTTTTTTTACTTTGCGTGGAAGGGAGCGGGGAATTTCTCCGGTCTTCCCCGCTTGCGGGGGAGAAGGGGGTTGGGGGATGAGAGAGTCAGCACCGCTAGCCGCAGCGTCAACTCATTATGCACCCTCCCCAAAATCCCATGCGCCACCCGGCAGGGGTGGCTGAATAGTCATGGGGGCGGAATAATCCGCCCCCATTCTCAATATGACTGGGGCGGCACGACTCGAACGTGCGATACATGGATTCAAAGTCCATTGCCTTACCAGCTTGGCCACGCCCCAAAGACGAAGCGCATTATACCACAATCAGCAAAAAGGGGGCGGGGCGAATTGACGCTTCGCCCCGCCCCCAGACCCGCAAGCAGAAAGGCCACCCTCTACTTACTCTTCTTCTCCCGGAAACGGCGAGGTCTTGTGCACCCATACCCATGTCCCGGCACCATCGCCGGAAGCGCTGCTGTAGACGACCTTGGCGTCGGGCGGTGTATAAGGTGTCGTCCACTCGAAGAGCCATTTTGCATCCAGAATCGAGAGGTTCACGCAACCATGGCTACGGGTGAAGCTGAACGAATTGTGCCAGTACGCTGCGTGCAGGGCAAACGCCCCGTCGAAGTATTGCGTCCACGGCACATCCTCCAAATAATACCACGCCGGGCTATCGGGGCCAACGTCGCGATTGATCATCGGGGTGGCGGGCAGTTTGGACCAGATGCGGTGCAAACCGTTGGGCGTCCACGTGTCGGAACGGCCTGACGACACCAGCGTCGCAAAAACCATACGTTCACCCTCGTAAGCCGCCAACGTCTGCTCGTAGGTGTTCACCTCAATCCATTTTTCGTTGGGCGCAACGCCCTCCGGCAGTGGATCAACGTCCACCCGCGAGGTAAAAGACTGCTCCACCCACTGGTCTTGCCCGATCATGTACCACATCTTGTCGCCCACCGATTCTTGGGCAAAAATGGTGATGAGGTCATAACGATGGAAAACGACCTCGTCGCGCACCACCCCGCCGGGCACTAACGAGGGATTCACGTCACGGTTGATCCATCCAAAGGGATACTGAGGTTGCTCTTGAAGCAACACGCCGTGGAACCGGGAGGGAGTGGTCAAAGCCACATGGTCGGCAAGGATAAATTCGTTCTCGTTGATCTCGTACCATCTTTGACCGTTGTATTCGACTTCACCCAGTATGCTAACCCAGTTGTCGCCCGCCAGGAATTCACGCACGGGCGGCAGGCCAACCGCCGCTTCTTCAGGATGACGGTAAGTGACCGCCGGCAGGGGACGGATGTAGGCAAAGGTGTACGGCGTGATAGCATCTTCGGGAACTTCGATTTCCTCGACGGCCAACTCCGGCAGGGGGTCAGGAAGCGTGGAGCGAAGATATTGCAGGCGGACTTGACGTGCCCCCGGACTATACGCCGGGCAGCGATAGGGATAACGCTGCGTCATCTGAGTAGTACACACAAAATCGGCGGAAGTATCGGCCAAAAACAGGTCCGGTCCAGGATTGACCAACGGTGCAGCCTGTGCTACCGCTGGAATAATCAATAGCCATAAGGTCAAAAATAAAGTCTTCCCATAGTGCAACATGGATTTGCCTCTGTGATTTCAACATTCTACCCTTGAGGGTAAGGAGGTGACAAGCCTGAATAAACGACGCCATTATACCACAAATTGTTCCCTCATGGTTTTAGTTGATGAAAATCTATTTTAATAGGGCATAGAGGGCCTCCGCGTTTTCAAATCCCAACCGAGCCATCGCCGGCCCAGGCGTAGGCGGTCGGAGACCGGTCCGCGCACTTCCCAATAATTCACACCATACCCTAACCGACGTGTTGACCGTTCAGGAATCCTGTGCTATGATAAACCTGTAAGATGAGGAGTGTAGGGGCGAATCCCCTACGCACAGGCTTCACCGGGAGAAGAATCACAATGAATGTCCTTCAAGAGGCCATCCGGCTGATTACCCAACCGCCAGGGGATTTGGTTTATTTTCTGGTGACACTCTTTGCCTTGCAGCAGGCGCTCTTCCCGGCGCTGACCGCCCGACGACGCGAGCCACAGGCAGTTTCGCCGCGCCGTTGGCTGTGGGCAGTAGGCGGTATGATGTTGGGACGGGTGGTGATGATTATCATTGGGTTGTTGGGAACGGTGGGGCTGCTTGATCCCGCACAAATCTTGCCCCCTCTGGAGCGCTGGCTGGAGTTCGTCGCTGTGCTGCTGGTCATGTGGGCGGCGTTATGGGGGACACGTCCGGCGCGCTGGCAGACGGTCATCCTCGTCATTCTCCTGATCGCCAGTCTAGCCTTTTACGGTGTGACTGCCGCCCTGTGGCCGGCCTGGGAGGCTGCCTATTATGCTTTCAACGGATGGCTGTACGAACAAATTTGGGAGATTCTTACCCTCGTCATTCTGCTCATCTATCTCCTGTTGAT
This sequence comes from Anaerolineae bacterium, assembly GCA_035415725.1. GTDB lineage: Bacteria > Chloroflexota > Anaerolineae > B4-G1 > SLSP01 > DSWT01. The sequence goes on from DAOOGN010000055.1 coordinate 21,785, forward strand.
GTTACTTGCCCGCCCCCCCGAATGGGAATGGGCGGCGGCAATGTGGATATTCTGGTTCCTGGGGCACACAGCGCAATTACATTGGCCGGAGAATCAAATGCACTTTTCGGGATGGCTGCGGCTGACGGCGCTGGTCACATTGCCGTTGCTCTCGGTGCTGGTACATCGCCAGGTCGCATCTCCGACAGCGCCGCAAGCGCCCAAAAGGTCGTTCCTGGATAGTGAGGCACTGCACGAAGTCTTACAGAGTGTGGAAACGGCCCGCGACCTGGACCCCTCCCTGATTCTCGCCTCGTCAAAACTGGCAAAACTCCTGCATGTGGATGTTTGCGCGATCGCTTTAAGCGTCAACGGCGAAAATCCGGCGCTCAAGGTGGTGGCACTGCATCCCCCGAACGCTGCGCAAATCGAGCCGCCAACGTTGTCCCTCGAAGACTATCCCCTTCTGGCCGAAGCTTATACACAGCGGCGCGTGCAGTCCGTCCAGCCATCGGCGCAAACGTTCTGGCTAACAGCGCTGTACAACAAACTGGGAATCCAGAAGGTAGCGCCTCTGCGCATCATTCCCCTGGCCCATAAAGACGCAGCCATCGGCTTGCTGCTGCTCGCCAACCCGGAGAGCCAACAACCCTGGTCCGAAGAGGCGCTCGACATGCAACAACTGGTCGCCAGCCTGTTTGCCGCTTCCATCGTCCGCGCACGCCAGCAGACGCAGGATTTGTCATTGCTATCTCGACTGCGCGGGCAGGATGCGGATCGTCAAAGGCTGGACAGCGCCCTGCAACAGGCCCAGGCCGAGGTGCAGGCGCTCAACAGCCAGATCGCGGCGCTGAACCGCGAGATCGCGGCGCGGGACACAGAGATCCTCCAATTGAACCAGGAATTGTCATCCAAGGGGGAATCAAAGGAAACGGAGATCAACTTCTGGCAGGAAGAAGTCCAGGACCTGGTCAAAGAAAAGGAGGAATTGCACGCCAAAGTTCAGGAGTTATCGCGGGATCGTGAAGTCTTGCTCCATGAGCAAGGGCATCTCGTCAACAAACTCGCCAGCCTCAATGCCGAGTCGGAAACACTCACCGAAGCGCGCAATCACTTGCAGGCACAAATGGACTCTCTGCAAGAAAAATTAGCCGCAGCAGAGCAGGAACTTGCCAGCCGCGACGCCAAGATTGCCAACAGTGCCACCGTCGGCCTGGTCGTCGTCAACAGCGAGGGGCAAATTACGATGGCGGATGCTGTCGCGCGCCACATGCTGCGCCTGCCCGAAGGCGACGTCACCGGATTTCCCATCAATGGCGCCTATCCCGATCCGCGCTGGACCCAGACGGTGAACGCGCTGCTGGAGTCCAATGTTCCGAACAGCTTAAAACGCGCTCACCTCACTTTGACGGTCGAGCAGCTCGCCGTCGAGGCCGATCTGGTGACGCTGATGGGCCGCGATGGTCAACCGGACGGACTGGCGATCACCCTGCGGACCGCCGAAAGCGACGCCGAACGCCAGGAGGCTATTGTCGGCCTGGCTAATGATCTGCGCACCCCCATGACCTCGATCATCGGCTACACCGACCTGTTGTCGGGCGAACAGGCCGGGATCCTGACGGAGATGCAGCAGCAGTTCCTCGAAAGGGTCAAAGCCAACATTGAGCAGATGAATCACCTGCTGAACGACCTCGTGCACACGGCCTCCCCCGACAGCCGCCCGATAGAGATCACCCCCCAGGCGGTCAACCTCATCGAGATTATCGAAGAGGCCGTGATGGGACTGGCCGCGCGTTTCCGCGAGCGTCAATTGGCCGTGCGTCTGGATTTACCGCCTGAACTTCCCGCAGTGCGGGCCGACCGCGACAGCCTTTACCAGATCTTGCTGCGTCTGGCCTCCAACGCCGCGCTATGTTCTAAAGAAGGCACGGAGGTGGTCATCGGCGCACGCGAGGATGAATCCTCAAAAAGCGGAAAATTTATCCGCATTTCGGTGCAGGATACCGGCGGCGGCATTGCGCCGGAGGATTACCCCCGCGTCTTCCGGCGCTTCTATCGCGCGAACCAACCCCTCATCCAGGGAATGGGTGAGACCGGAGTGGGCATGGCCATGGCGAAGACGTTGGTCGAGGCCAATGGAGGGCGTATCTGGGTGGAAAGCCAACCCAATGTGGGCAGCACCTTCAACTTTATTTTGCCGACCAACACGACGAAAAAGCCACGGGGGTAAAGTTGGGAAGCCGGCCGTTGACTCGCCTTTTAAGCGCTATGGTGACGGGCGTCTTCACCCTGGCGATGGTGATAGGAAGCGTATTCCTGGCGCAAGTCGACGCCACCTTGATGGTGCAGCGTCCCCCCCGGACGGTGCAACCGTTGCCGACGACAACCCTGTACCCCACCCTGGCTCCCCTTACTCCCGGCGCACCTCAGACGCCATTCCATGCGCCGACGCCGGCACCGACGTCCACTCCTTGTATCTATCCCCGGGGGTGGCTGCCCTACGAAGTCCAGACGGGTGAGACGCTCGCACAGTTGGTGGAAGCTGCGCACAGCAGTGTCGCTGCCTTAATGGAGGCGAACTGCCTGGAATCGGGGGAAATTTATCCCGGCGATGTGATCTACCTGCCGCCGATTGCCTTTGAGACACCGACGCCGGTGGTGATTCGTCGGTGTGGGCCACCGCCGACGTGGCGTATCGTCTATGTGCGGCTGGGGGATACACTATATAACCTCGCCAACCGTTACGGCACGACCGTCGAAGCGATTCGGTGGGCGAACTGTTTAGTGAGTGACAAAATCTACATAGGACAGGCCTTGTATTTGCCGCCGGTCGTCATCACGCCGCCCCCCTTCACTCGCACTCCTTCACCAACGCCGACACTGTCGCCCACACCGACGTCGACGCCCACGCCGGAAATCACCGCCACGCCGACGCCAACACCCACGCCGGAAATCACCGTTACGCCGACGCTCACGCTAACGCCCACGGCGACCGGCACGCCGTCCCCCTCCCCCTCCGTTACCCCCACCTTCGAACCGACCGAGCCGGTCACGCCGACCATCACCCCGACGCTGACCCCATCGCCCACAGCAACATCCACGGAGACACCACCCACGGAAACCCCGGTCCCCACCCCCACCGAGACGCCGGTTGTCGAAATACCAACGCCGTCGGAAACTCCGACGCCTTCACCCACTCCGACATCTGCAGGGTGAGTGTGTTCCGCATCCTGGGCGTCATACTGCTGGCCGGGTTTTTGCTGCCGGCATGTACCCCGGTCTCATCACCAGAGACCGCCCTGGCGCATGAGGCGCCGTTGGGGATGCCAACGCGCGCCGTGACGGCAACTTTCATCCCCACCTCAACGCCGCCTTCCTCTCCTGTCCCGACAGCGACGCCAACTGCCCATCCCACGACGATGCCAACCCGTACCGCGCGCCCTCGAGCGACGGCCACCGCCACACCACAACTGGTGCCGTTACGCACGGCGCGTCCCAGGACGCAGCTCACGCCGGCGCCGCGTCTGGCGGCTACCACGATACGTGCGACGCCCACGATCCCAGCGCCGCATTTCCTGGTCGCCCAGGAGACACCCGGCGCGAACGGCTATCCGACACTGGCCGATTTTTGGGACGGGGCGGCCGAATTTGTCGTGGATGTCGCGGATACGGGCCTGCCGATGGGGGAATCTGACACACTGGTGATGTCCAATGGGGAACTGTGGTCTTATCTCCATGCCAGCGCCGTCTCGGCGGGAGTGGTGGACCGCTGCGGCAACCCCGTGGCCTTTCCCGGATGTACCGTCATCTACCGCAGTATCGACGGCGGACGCACTTTTCAGCCTGAAACGCCACCGGTCTGCCAGTTCGAATGTGCCACCTGCCCCTGCGTGTCCGAAAACGATCACACCAACCAACAGCAATACCCCCGTCTGGCGTACAACGGCACAACGTTGTTCCTCGTCTACGAATACCTAGGGCGCGTGCGACTGCGCCGCTCCAGCGATGGATTGGCCTGGAGTGCACCGGAGAGGGTCGCCGACACGGGCATTTGGAAGTTATGGTTGCGCACGTGCCGCCAGGAAGAACGCATCCATGAGCATCCTTTCGTGCCGTATGATTACGAGTGCCTGGCGGGGGGGCCGCCGGGGGTTTTAGTCGAAGGGGGCCGTTTGTACATCTTCGTCGGCATGGGACAAAATCCAGGGGCGATGGGGTGCTACGTCGGCAGTGTCACGACAAGCGGCGAACGTTTGACCCGCTGCCGGCACAACCCGCTGTTTGTGGGCGCCGGGGAGTATGGCCTGTTGGAAGAGAAGGGAGCCTCGACCAATCCCTACTTCGATTTCCGCATGATCAGTTCCGCCGAGGTGCAGCGTGTAGGTCAGCGCCTCTATATGTTCTATGAGGGAACGCGCGGCCCCGGCGCCGGTGACGCCGGCGACAGTCAGTTCGGCCTGGGGCTGGCGCGCAGTCTGACGGACAACGTCGATGGTCCATGGGAAAAGTATCCCGGCAATCCCATCCTCGTTGATCTGCCCGGCAATGTCGGCGTGGGGCATGCGGATGTCGTCGTCATCCAGGGGCAGACGTTTTTGTACACATCGCTCAACGGTTACACACGAAGTCGTCTGGCGCTGGTGTGGAAGTAGGATCGTAACTATTCAGCCGCCCTTGTCAGGTTATAAACGGGACTTTGGGAATGGTGCCTCATGGATTGCTACTTCGGCCATAGGTGATGACCCACTCAGCCCCCCACCTCCTTTCTCCCCCGCAAGCGGAGGAGAAGGGGCGGGAAAATGGGGGATGGGCTTACAACGGATTAAACAAATAAAACGTGAAGTTTCTGGCAGTCATCCTAGTCAGCCCGGGGTTGAGCACGTCCCGGCGCCAATCCCAGGCGCACAAAGACCCATGGCGCGCCCGCGCCGCCCCAGAAGCCTATCAGCGTGTAACGGATGAAACGGAAAAACAGCGCCGGTTCCAGCCCGGCAAACACCGCGCGCAATCCTCCCCACAACCCGACGATGACAACCACGCCCAGTCCGTAGCGCAGCACCCGCCGCCACAACACGCCGTCCACCTCAAAACCGATCCAGCGGGCCTGCACCACAAAGCCGACTCCCATGCCCAGCAATGTCGCCCCGCCGGTCACACCATCCTCAGAAGGGAAAATAAACATCAAAGGGATCGAGAAAACGGCGACGAGGGCGAGCTGTACGCCCAGCGATTGCCTTGCCAACCAGCGCTCGACCCGCTCACCCCATTGCAAGTACACGTAGAGCAAGAGCGCGCCGATGACATAGCCGCCGAACAAATCGTGCGGGAAATGGACGCCCAGATACAGCCGCGACAGCGGCACCAGCACCATCAGCAGCCCGGCTACGATCCACATCCAGGTACGGCGGGCCTTGACCGCCAGATAGCCCCACACAGCCAGAGTGTTCTGCGCGTGCCCGCTGGGGAAGCCGCCGGAACCGCCCACATCGGAGTAAGCCCATACGCGCGTGTCATAAAGCGCCGGGCGTGGCTGATGGGCGAACATCTTTGCCAGCGCGTTCACGTAAGTGGAAATGAGAAACAAGAGCGTCACCCGTGCGCCGGTGCGCCGGTCCAGACACCAGTAAACGAGCGGCAGGAAGAGCAAAAAGAACAACTCATCGCCGACAAATGTGACCGCCCTGAAAGGCAAGTCCAACGTCGGGTGAAACTGCTGAAGCCACAAAATAAGTGCGATACCCCAATCCATAAGCGGCTGCATCGTGAAATCCTCCTCTTGATCCAGGTGAAGAACAATTTTAACTTGTAGCGTAACTATTCAGTCACCCTATCCAAGAGCACCTGGCATACCAAAATCCGCGCCCAATCTGGTATAGGGAATAAGTTGCTTCGCCAGGTTGACTGGCCTGAATAGATACATTTTCCGTAACTATTCAGCCGCCCTTGCCAGGTGGCGAACGGGGCTTTGGGGAGGGCACATAATAGGTTACCCCTTCGGCAGGTGCTGACCCTCTCATC